>JBFYSG010000273.1:0-6941 GCA_041301835.1 Chloroflexota bacterium
GACTGCCAGACGGCAGCCCTTTTTTTTATTATTCCTCCCCATCCTTGATCAGCGCCATGAATATATCCGTGATGGCGGGGTCGAACAGGATGGCGCGGTTTTGCTGGATGAAGGTCGCGGCGGCTTTCTTGGTCCATGCCTTGCGGTAGGGGCGGTCGGAGATGAGCGCATCCCAGACATCCACCACGGCGAACAGGCGCGCCGCCAGGGGGATCTCCTCGCCGCGCAAGCCGCGCGGGTAGCCCTTGCCGTTCCAGCGCTCATGATGGCAGTAGGGGATGTCGATCGCCGGGCGCAGGTAGGAGATGGGGAAAAGCATCTCGTAGGCAAAGACCGGGTGGCGGCGCATGACCTGCCATTCGTTCTCGTCCAGCGCGGCAGGCTTGTTGAGGATATTATCCGGCACACCCATTTTCCCGATATCGTGGAGCAATGCCCCCCGGCGGATGTGCACCTGGTCCGGGTCGTTCACGCCCAGTCGCTGGGCAAGCTGCAGGGTCAGTTCGGTCACCCGCTGGGTATGACCTTCGGTCTCCCGGTCGCGCAGGTCGAGCGCCCGCGACCAGCCCTCGATGGTGGCATCGTACGCCAGCGCCAGGTCCACGTTGCTGCGCTGCAGTTCTTCAAACAGCACTGAGTTGTCGATGGCGATCGCCGCCTGCCCGGCAAGTGTTTCCAGGAAGTTCCGCCAATCCGCATCGGGTTCCAGGGTAGCGCGGTGGAAGATCTCGAGCACACCCTTGACCTGACCCTTGGCGAGCAGGGGGACACAGAAATAGGAGATGAAATTCTCGCCGGTCAGGTTCAGCAGCCGCTTGGAGAGCGTGTTCCCGGTAAGATCCTGGATAAAGATCGTGGAACGTGTGCGTACGGCTTTTCCGGCGATATCCTCACCGATGTGCACCTGCCAGTAATTCACCGCCTCGGTGCGGAAGCCGATGCTTGCCCCGTGGTAGAGCGTCTGGGTGCGCGGGTTGAGCAGCAGGACATCCACGCCATCCACTTTCAACTGCGTCTGGATGTGGTCGATGAGGATGCCCAGGGTGACGCGCAGATCCATGATGGTATTGATCGCCATATCGATGGCGCGCAGCGATGCCAGCCGCTGTACCTGGCGCTGGGTCTGCTCATATAGATCCGCGCGGCGGATGGCATTCCCGGTGATCTCGCTGATGGTGGTCATCAGGCGCACTTCCTCCGGCAGGATCTGGCGGGGCAGGCGCACTGCCACGAACAGGACGCCGATGGTCTCCTGCAGCGAACGGATGGGCACGCATGCGCCCCCCCAGCCTGCCGGGGTCAGGTGGCGGGAGGCATCCCGGAGGTTCTTGTCAGAGGCTAATTCCCTGGAGACATAGGACTTGCCGGATTGGAAGACCGCGCCGGTGATGCCATCACCGGGCGGGATGAGCATGTCCTTGAGCGATGCGAACCAGCCGGTGTATGCGGCGACCTTCAGGCTCTGCCGGGCGGCGTCGTACAGCCAGATGGAACCGGCTTCAGATTGCAGCGCGCCGAGGGTCTCTTCCAACAAGCGGGGTAACATCTCTGCCACGGTCTGCGCCTCCCGCAGAGTGGTCGAGACGCGGTTGACCATTTCCAGTTCGGTCAGGCGCTGGCGGGTCTCGTTATACAGGCGGGCATTCTCGATCGCCACCGCAGCCTGCGCCGAAAGCATCTCCAACAGGGACTGGTCCTCGGCGGTGTACACGTGGGGTTGATAGGACTGCGCCGAGAGCATGCCGATGACCTTTTGACCGAGGTACATCGGCACAGCCAGGATGGACCGGACTTCCTCATCTTCCTCCCCGAAATGGATGCTTTCGGGCAGGGACTCTTGCGCCAGGTCGCGAATGATGATCGGTTCTCCAGTCTCGATCACCTTGCCGGACAAGCCGACCCCGGGGGCGGTGCTGAGGGGTTCCCATCGTCCGCTCTTATCGAACAGGTAGACCGCCTGGACCTCGTTGTTCACATTGTCCAGCAGCGAGATGACGAAGGCTTCGGCTGGCATCAGGTGCCCCGCAGCACGATGCACCGCCTCGTAGACCTGTTCCGGGTTCATGGCGGCGTGGGCGATCTCCTGGCTGGCACGATGGAGCACAGCCCGTCGTTCGGCGGCTTGCAGGGCATCCTTGTACAGGCGGGTATTTTCCAGCGCTGCTGCCACCTGGGTGGCAAAAAGGGTTGCCAGGCGGGCGCTCTCTTCATTGAAGAAATTCTCCTGATTGCTGTCCACTGCCAGCATCCCGATGACCTCGTTCTTGGCGACCAGGGGAATGCCCAACCAGGATTTAATGTGCCGGTGGTTTTCGAGCTCGAAGGAACCAAAACTGGCGGATGCATCCACCACGATCAGGGGTTTACGCTCCTGGACGACCACCGTGTTCGGGTTGTCACCGGGCACCGGGAACTTCATCCCCATCACGGATTCAGACTTGGACCAGCCTCGTCCGCCAACGATCTCAAGTTCACCGTCCCGGAGGATCTGCACGGAGGCGCTGTCGTAGGAGACCACGCGTTCCAGTTGTTCCAGGATCAGGTGGATGGATTTGTCGGCGTCCAGGGTGGAGGCGACGATCGAAACGGCTTCACGCAGGGTTTCCTCTTCCTTGCGGCGGCGTTGTTCGGATTCATACAGGCGCGCATTCTCGATGGCGTTGGCAGCCTGGTAGGCAAATGCCTGGACGAGGGCGGCGGAATCCAGGTCATAAGTTTCCGGCTGCAGGTGGTTGATGGTGAGGAAACCGATGACGGTATCGCGCACGATCAGCGGTGCGCCCATCCAGCCGCGCACCTGGTCTGTGCCCGCCCATTTTTTGAAGCGCGGGTCGGCGCGTGCATCTGCCAGGATAAGAGGCTGTCTCGAGAGGCGGGTCTGATCGAGCAGTTCATCGTTTGCCGGGAAGACCATGTCGAGCACCTTCCCGGGTTCGGAGAAGCCCTGCACAGCCGCGATGCGCAGCTGGTCGCCGTCCACCAGCATGATGCAGGCGGAGTCGTAGGGTAACACCTGGCGCAGGCTGAGCAGGATGGTGTCCATCACCTGGCGGGAATCAAGGGACGAGGACACGGCAGCGGCTGCCTGGCGCAGGATTTCCGCCTCCTGGCGGCGGCGATATTCCGAACCATACAAGCGGGCGTTATCCACGGCGATGGCAGCCGTGTGGGCGAAGTTCTGCGCCAGCACTGCGGTCTCCTCGGTATATGCCCCCGGGCGGAGGCTGTCCAATGAGATGTAGCCGATGACCTTGTTGCGCACGATCAGCGGCACAGCCATCCAGCCGCGTATATACTCCGATCCCTCCCAGTCATCGAAGATGGGATCCTTCTGCGCATCCACCAGGATGATCGGTTTCTGCGTGTTCACCAGTTGGAGCCAGTGCTCTGTTTTCCCGAAGCCTTTTCCGATGACCTTGTCTCCGTCAGGCAGGCTGCGCCCGGCGACGATCTCGAGGATGTCCTGGTCCGCCCGCTGCAGGATGACCGAAGCGCTGTCATAGGCGACCACTTTCCTCAGCGAAGCCAGGATGGCTTCCAGCACTTCCTCGAGGGCAAGCGACGAGGTGACAACTGCCACCGCTTGGCGCAGGGTCTCGGCGTCCTGGCGCCGGGTATGTTCCGACTCGAACAGCCGTAATTTCTGGATGGCGGTTGCCAGGTACCCGGCGATCGCCATGAACAGCAGTTCATCCGCAGCGCTGAAATGATCGGGGTAGCGACTCTCGGCGTTGAGCACGCCCACCAGTTCGAACCCGGCCTTGATCGGCACGCACACTTCGGACCTCATGCCCGGAGTCACGGCAATGTAATGCTTTTCCTTAAGGGTATCTCCGACCCGGTAAGGGATGCCCCGTGCGGCGACGCGCCCCGTCACGCCCTTGCCGGACTGGATGACATCCGGGGCGCCATCGATCCGGGCGCCGTAGTAGGAGGGGTGTGTGTTGAGCACCTTGTTGCGGGCATCGTACAGCATGACCCCAAAACTATCCAGCGAGAACGTATCCACAATGATGCGCGTGACGCGTTCCAGCAGGTCGTCGATCAGGACGGTTTCAGTACCCGCCACGGCGACAGCCTGCAGGATGGTCAATTCCTTCAACTGTCGCTGGAGGGCTTCCTCGGCTTTCTTGCGCTCGGTGATGTCCTGTGCCACGGCGATGACCACGTCCTGACCGAAATATTCGCCCTTGCAGACGCGCACATCCTTGGGGAAGACCTCACCGTTCTTGCGCCGTCCCCAGAACTCGAACTGCCGGGGCGTGCCCTGGTATGCCTGTTCGACCATCGCTTTCACGGCTTCCAGGTCATTCATGCCGGGCGCGGCAACATCCAGGGGGGTCATGCCGACCAATTCCTCGCGCTTGAAACCGTACATCCTGAGCGCGCCTTCATTCACATCCAGGAACCTGCCATCCCGGTCCTGGATGTAGATCGCCTCCTGCACGCTGTTGAAAAGACCGCGGTAACTGGTCTCGCTGTCGGTCAGGGCTTCCTCCGCCTGCTTGCGGGTGATGGCGGTGGCGACCTGGGTCGAGACGAATTCCAGCATGTGCTGTTCACGTTCACCATAAGCGTATGGATCGCTGTAATGCTGGACGACCATGGCGCCAATGGTCTTGCCCTCGATGATCAGCGGCACGCCCAGCCAGATGGCGGATGGTACCCCCAGCAACTGGACCGCGCCCTGCCGCTCCAGTTCATCATGGACCGCCTGGGTGCACAGCAGAGATTTGCCTGTTCGCAGGACGTAAGCGGTCAGCCCCTTGCCGGGCTGGATCTCACCCAGGAAGGGTTCATCCTGGGCATCCTTAAAGTAAGGGAAGTGCAGCAGGTTGGTATTTTCGTTATACAGCGTGATGTAGAAGTTCTCAGCCGGCATCACCGAGGCAATGATCTCGTGGATGCGCGGGAACAGGTCATTCAGGGAACGGGTCGATTCAGCGGCGAGAGCGATCTGGTAGACAGAGTCCTGCAGCGCCTCTGCCTGTTTGCGCTCGGTCACCTCGCGCAGCAGCACCTGGAACGCCTCCCTGCCCTGGTAGGGGAATGGCATGGTCGCCACTTCCACGTGGATGATGGTCCCATCCAACCTGACCAGTTTTTCCTCGGTCGGCGGCAGGTATTTCTGCTGTTTCAGGACCAGCGAGGCTTCATGGGAAAGGAGCCCGGCGGAATCCTGGTGGACGAATTCCTCGATCGGGCGACCGATGAGCTCAGCCGCGCTGCGTGCGCCCATCATTCTCACCGCGGCAGGATTGGCATACACGATCCGGTCTTCGCTGTGAATGGCGATGGCTTCCGGCGATAATTCCACCATCTGGCGGTATTGTTCCTCCCGGAAGCGCAGATCGTTCTCCGCTTCCTGGCGCGCCTGCTCGGCGATCTTGCGGTCGGTGATATCCAGGAAGATGCCCTGCCAGCAGATCGGCTGCCCCTTTTGATCGCGCAGCAGGGTGGCTTCGTCGCGCACCCAGAGAACATGCCCATCGCGGGCGATGATGCGGTATTCCATCCTGAACGGGTCACCTGTGGCGTTGGTGCGCTCGTTCTCCAGCGCCACCGCGGCGCGGTCATCCGGGTGCAGGATCCTGAGCCACAGGAGCGGGTCGGCGACCCACTCGTCTGCACTGTAACCGGACAGCGCCTTGATCTGCGGGCTCATGAAGATGGTGGTGCTGAGTTCGTCGACAGCATCCGTGTAGACCGCCGCAGGGATGCACTCCACCAGGTTGCGGTACTTTTCCCTGGTCTCGTACAGGATGTCTTCAGCCTGGCGGGACTCGCTGCGGTCTGCCAGGATGCCAGCCAGTCCAACTGTTCTGCCGGCAATTATCCGGGGGCGGGTGGATACAGCCGCAGGGCGGATGGTCCCATCCGGCAGGAGCATGTGGAAGTGGATCTCTTTATGTTCTTCCTTCAGCGCTCTTTTAAGTTCCTTCCGGAACGCGGGCAGGTCGTCAGGATGGACCAGGGATTCGAAGGATGTTCCCAGCAGCTTTTCTCCCCGCAGGTGGAAACCTTGTTCGATGACCGGGCTTATGTAGGTGAATTTCCCCGCTCTATCCAGGGTAAAGACGACCTCGCTGAGGTTCTCGATCAGAGCGTGGAAGGTATCTTCGCTTTCCGGCGGAGGCGTACCCGCAGGCAGGCGGGCTCCCGCCGGCTTGCGGGTGGGTGGAGCAGGGGATTTCTTCGTCCTGGTGTTTGAGGCAGCCTTTGCTGTCATGGTCGGATGGGTTCCACAAAACCTGCCCGATCGTGATGGCATCCTCCATATTATAAGACACAAAAGGTCAGGAATGTAAGCCAACCACCCCCTAAAAAAAGACGAGCCGCGCCGGGCTCGTCCATCCAGAGGCGTCGACGGGATTTGAACCCGTGATCAGGGTTTTGCAGACCCTTGCCTTCCCACTTGGCCACGACGCCGATCATGCGATTATTGACGATGAAGGATTGAAGGCTGCACACGTGTCAGGAACCGGGACACGATCCACCTTCAATCCTCATGGTCGAGAGCGGGCGATGGGATTCGAACCCACGACCTTCTCCTTGGCAAGGAGACGTTCTACCACTGAACCACGCCCGCAAACCGGTCCTGGTGCTGACCGAGAGTGCCGAGACCCAGGATCGAACTGGGGACACCGCAATTTTCAGTCGCGTGCTCTACCAGCTGAGCTATCTCGGCCTGCGTCCAATCGAGCGGGGCTGATTTTACACGCAGAGAGGGAGATTGTCAAGCAGAGGGATATCATCCCCGGGTCTTTCGTCTCAGCGGCAGGCGGATGGGTCTATATTACAGCCTTTTTACAGCCAAACCATGCGGGGATAACAGCGCCAGTCTAGAATGGAGCATGAAAGGAGATCGAAAATGAAATCAATCAACTAAATGTTCAAGAAGTTCAGCCTGCTGGTGCTTTTCCTGGCGCTTGGGCTTGCCG
>JBFYSG010000280.1:0-7287 GCA_041301835.1 Chloroflexota bacterium
CACAGCACGGCATGCAGCTTGCCGGGCTGATCCCCCCCGTGGAGGGTTTCGATTACCTCGAATTCGCCCGCTACCTGTTTGCCCACGATATCCAGGAGTTGCTCTCTTCGCTGTAGAAGACACCCCCGGTCTCGAATGAACAGACCGGGGGTTATTGTTATACTGCCAGCGCCTCCCATTCGTGCATCAATTCCTCCAGGCGCGCCTGCACCTTGGCGACCTGCCAGCCCAATTCCTGCAGGCGGTCGAACTGGTCCCTGCCCGCTATTTGCAGTTCGGCGGACAGGTGCTGCAGGGTGCTCTCCTGCTCGCGGATGCGCTTCTCGACCAGGTCGAGTGCCAGCGTCCGGCGGCGCGTCTCCTTGCCGTTGTCGCGTACCAGCGGTTTGGGAGTGAGCAGCAGACGCCTGCCCGGTGCGGCAGCGGCGCGGGTTGCCTTGTGCAGCACGTAATCCCGGTAGCACCCATTGAAGATATCCAGCCTGCCGAGGCGCAGTTCCCAGATGCGGGTCGCCAGCCGGTCGATCATGAAGCGGTCATGGGTGACCACGAGGATGGTTCCCGGGAAGTTCTCCAGCACTTCCTGCAGGGCTTCACGCGCCGGGATGTCGAGGTGATTGGTTGGCTCGTCCAGCAGCAGCAGGTCGGCACCCTCCAGCGCCAGGATGGCAAGCGCCAGGCGCGAGCGTTCGCCGCCGCTCAGGGCGCGCAGTGGCTTGAAGATGTCATCACCGGTGAACAGGTAGGGCGCCAGTATCTTGCGCGCCGCGGCGGGCGCCATCTCCTTGTGGCGCATGAATTCTTCCAGCACGGTGTGCTCCCCGGTCAGGCTGTCATGCGACTGGGCGAAGTAACCGACCTTAAGGCTGTCACCCAGGCTGGCCTCGCCTTCCAGGGGGGCAAGCTGCCCGAGCAGCACCTTCAGGAATGTGGTCTTGCCCGATCCGTTCGCGCCGATCAGCGCCAGGCGTTCGCCGCGCCGCACTTCCAGCCTGCCGGCGCTGAACAGTGGGTTGCCGGGGTAGACGACCGTCAGCCCGCCTGTCCGCAGGACGATTCTTCCGCTGTGTGGTGCGGCGCCCAGGCGTGGACAGATGCGCGGCGGGCGCCCCTCCGGCAGCCGGATGGCATTCACTTTGCGGATGGCTTCGATCACGTCCAGCGGCTTCTGGGCGCCCAGGTCCATCTCGGACCAGTTCTTTCCGTTGCGCAGTGCCATGACACCGTACGCCTCGACGATGGCAAGGTCGCGCGTCAGCAGGCGCAGGCGTCCCAGTGCCCGGGCGTGGGTGCTGGCGCGGACCCAGTTGCGCTGGATGAAATCCGCCTCCCTGACCATGCGCTCTTTTTCCTCCTTGAAGACCCGCTCCTGGTATTCCCAGCGCTCCTGGCGCTGCAGCAGGTAGGCGCTGTAATTGCCGGAGTATGAGTCGATGCCATCCGCTTTCATCTCCCAGATGGTGTCCACGGTATTGTCCATAAAGTAGCGGTCGTGGCTGACGATCAGCACCGCGCCCTGCCATTCCCGCAGCACCCGTTCCAGCCATTCCACGGCTTCGATATCCAGGTGGTTGGTGGGTTCATCCAGCATCAGCAGGTCGGGCTTTTCGAGCAGCAGGCGCGCCAGCAGGGCGCGCGTTTTCTGCCCGCCGGAGAGGTGGTTGAGCGGCATGCCCCAGGTGTCCGAACCCAGTCCCAGCCCCGTCAGGGTCTGCTGGATGCGGTTCTCGTATTCGTATCCGCCTGCCAGGCTGAAGGCTTCCTGCAGGCTGCCGTAGGTTTCCAGCAGCCCGGGGCTGGTGTCGCCGCCTGCCATGGCTGCTTCCAGTTCGTGCAGCCGGTCAAGCTGGTCCTGCAGGCAGGTGAAAGCCGTCAGCATCTCATCGTAGACGGTGCTGGTGCGGTCGGCGAAGGCTTCCACCGCCTCCTGGCGCAGGTATCCTATGCGCCGGTTGCGGGCGAGGTGGACCTGACCGGTGGTCGGCGCGTGGATGCCCGCCAGCAGCAGCAGGAGCGTGGTTTTACCGACCCCGTTGGGTCCGATCAACCCGATCTTACCGTCGTTGGGAACGGCAAGGCTGATGCCGCGGAACAAGTCGAAGGCTCCGAAGGAGACCCCCAGGTTGGATGCAGTCAGGATGGACATGGCAAACTCCGTATCATGAAAAAAATGGAAAAAAAAGACCGCGGAACGCGCCCGTGGTCCTGGGAAGATTCTGCCTGTCTTGCGCAGGAGAACAAAAAAGACCACGGGCAGAGTGCACCGTGGTCTTTTACTATGCGTATAGCTTAGTTATGAACAGGTGCACTCCGAGGAAGGTCGGCTTAAACCACCTTCCAGGGAACTCATGCGAAAGTACACCTTGTTCATTATCATGGCGAGTCTCTCTAACGCTGGGCAGTTTACCATAATGGGACTTGGAGCGTCAACCCCACTGGAGTATTGTCCCGGCATTATTTTCCAATCCAGGATGAGCGCATGATTTCGATTCCATCCCCTGACTGGCATTGTATAATGGTTCCATGCCCAAAACAAGGCTTGACCTCCTGCTGGTCGCCCGGCAGTTAGCCGAAAGCCGCGCCCGCGCCCAGGCGCTCATCATGGCGGGCGATGTGCGCGTGAAAGGGGAAGTGGAGCTCAAAGCCTCCGCCCAGGTGGACCCGGATGTGCCCATCACCATACGCGCCGCGCCGCGCTTCGTCTCGCGCGGTGGCGAGAAACTGGAAGCCGCCCTGGCGGCATTCCCCGTGCGCGTGCAGGGTGCGGTCTGCGCCGACGTCGGCGCCTCCACGGGCGGATTCACCGACTGCCTGCTCCAGCACGGGGCGGCGCGGGTCTATGCCATCGATGTCGGCAAGGGGCTGCTGCACTGGAAACTGCGCCGCGATGAGCGCGTTGTCGTGATGGAATCGACCAACGCCCGCCACGTTGCCGCCCTGCCGGAGAGCGTGGGGCTGGTGACCATCGACGCCTCGTTCATCTCGCTCAAGATCATCCTGCCGGTGGTCAGGGGTTGGCTGGATGCGAACGACCCCGCCGGCAGCGTGATCGCGCTCATCAAACCGCAGTTCGAAGCCGGGCGCCGCGAGACCGCCCGCGGCAAGGGGGTCATCCGCGACCCGCAGGTGCACCAGGCGGTGCTGGCAGATATCCTCGCCTTTGCCTCCGGGCAGGGCTTTAGCCTGCTGGGTCAGACCCGCAGCCCCGTGCTGGGTCCCAAGGGGAACATCGAATTCCTCGCCTGGTTGGGTCTCAACCCCGCGGCGTGAGGACGGCGGGTTTGCAGCCCCGCCCACTTGCGGCTATACTAGGGGGCTGAGAGGAAAAGTCTGCATGGAAAACTCCAATCCCGTCCCGCCTGCGCTTGTCAAGAACAACCTGTATGCCCTGCTCTCCCCCATCAGCGCAGGACTGGCTTTCCTGGGCAACTGCCTCAACCTGGTGCTCGCCATCATCCCGGGCATATCGTGGGTGTGCGGCACCATCAATGGGATGTTCAGCCTGGGTGCGCTCATGACCGGCGTCGTCGGGCTGATCCAGGTCCGGCAGGGCGGGCAGAAAGGCAAGGGGCTGGCGATCACCGGAATCGTGCTGGGCACGCTCGGCTTGATCGCCGCCTGCGTCATCCCGCTCATCGGGACAGCCCTCCTAGCCGCCCTGGGTTTGGAAGTGGGCGACGCCCTGCTGGTGCCGATCGAATGACCCCCGTGGATCGTAAAAGGGCGGCAGTATGATGCCGCCCTTTTTTGGTCTTGCCAAACCCCCACCCATCGGGTATGCTTGCGCCGGGAGTGGTTAGGTCCCGGAGGGCTTCCCGGTCTTCAAAACCGGCGGCGGGTCGCGTTGCGAGCCGCGGTGGGTTCGACCCCCATCCACTCCCGCCTGTCTTTCCTGGGCGGCGCGAACAGATCGACCTTCCTTGGATGATTCACCAGGTGTGCCCATGCCCCTTCCTGAACTTGAAGTCCTGCATTCCATTGTCCGAAGCGTTTTCTCCAGCACGGATGTGACCCTGGGCGAGCCCGAACAGGGCTTCGTGGTGCGTTACCGCGGGCACCTGACCCGGGAGTCGGTCAGCGCCTACGACCACCTGGCAGAAGCCCTGCGCCCCTACGACCTGCTGCCCCTCTTCCGCAAGACGCCGGATGGACTCCAGGTCATCCTGCTCGTCCCGCCCCCGCCCAGCCGCAAGCCGGGCGCCGGGATCGGCTTGAACCTGCTCATGTTCCTGCTCACGGTGCTGAGCGTCATGCTCTCCGGGGTCATCCTGCCGGCGGATGTCAGCCTCCCGCCGGACTTCCTCGGGCAGTTGAAGGTGTTGTTCGCGCACCTGCTCAGCGGCTGGTCCTTTGCCCTGGCATTGCTCTCGATCCTGCTGGCGCACGAGTTCGGACATTACATCGCCGGGCGCCGGCGCGGCGTGGATGTGACCCTGCCGTTCTTCATCCCGCTGCCCTTCAGCATCCTGGGCACGATGGGTGCCTTTATCAACATGCGCGGCATCCCGCGCAACAAGCGCGCCCTGTTCGATATCGGTGTAGCCGGTCCGTTGGCGGGATTGATCGTTGCCATCCCCGTCCTGCTCATCGGGCTGGGGCTTTCGACCACCGGCACCGTGCTGCCCGCCGAGGGTGGTTTCATCGAAGGCAATTCCCTGCTCTATATGCTCGCCAAGTTTGCCGTCTTCGGGCAGTGGCTGCCCGCCCCGGCTGCCTACGCCGGGCTCTCACCGCTGGCTTACTGGTTGGTCTATTTCTTCACCGGCACGCCGGTGCCCTATGGCGGACTGGATGTCTTCATCCATCCGGTGGCGCTGGCGGGCTGGGCGGGTCTGCTGGTCACCTCGCTCAACCTCATCCCTGCCGGGCAGTTGGATGGCGGGCACATCCTCTACACCCTGTTCGGTGACCGCCTGCGCAAAGCCCTGCCGGTGATCATCGGTGGGCTGGTCGTGCTGGGCTTCTTCTGGAACGGCTGGTGGCTGTGGGCGGTCATCCTGCTGGTCTTCGGGCGCACGCATGCCGAACCGCTCGACCAGATCACCGAACTGGACCCGTGGCGCACTCGGCTGGCATGGCTGATGATCCTGATCTTTTTGCTCACCCTGGCGCCTGTGCCGATGGTGCTGTTGTGATGAACCTGCCGCATCCCCGCCTGTTCCACTCCGCCGCCCTGCTCTGCCTGGCTGCGCTCCTGCTTGCGACGGCGTGCACACCGCAGCCCGCGACCCCCGCCGCCGGCACGGAGTCCTCCACCCGGGCGGAGACACCCACGTCCTCGCCGACCGCCGCGCCATCCCTGGCGGTGGACCCATCCGCGCTGGCAGGTCTCAACCTGCAAGTCTGGCATGCCTTCGCTGGCGCATCCTATGCCCAGTTCACCCGCCAGGTGGAGCTCTTTAACGCGGTGAACGAGTGGGGTATTATCGTCCACCCGGTCGGATACGGTGACTACCTGACACTCCACGAGGCGGTGCAAAGCGCCATCACCAGCGGCGGACTGCCGCAGATGGTCATCAGCCTGCCGGAGCAGGCGCTTGCCTGGCAGCAGGCAGACCTGGTGGCAGACCTGCAAGCCTATGCCCGCGATCCGCTCTACGGCATGCCGGAGCAGGCATGGGGAGACTTCCCGGCGGCGTTCCTGGCGGGGGTGGGCATGCCAGCCCAGCGCTCGGCGCGCTACCTGTACTACAACCAGACCTGGGCGCATGAATTGGGCTTCAACACCGCCCCGCAGACGCCGGACGAGTTCCGCCAGCAAGCCTGCGCCGCCAATGCCGCCTTCAAGGCGGATGATGACCTGCAAAATGACGGTTTCGGCGGCTGGGTGGTGGATACCCACTGGCAGTCTGTGTATGCCTGGATGCTGGCGCTGGGCGGCAACCTGGTGGATGGGCAGGAGTACACCTTCCGCACCGACGACAACCTGGCAGCCCTGGAATACCTGAAGAACCTGTACGACGACAACTGCGCCTGGCTTTCCATCGATGCCGCGCCCTACCAGGCTTTTGCCGGGCGCAAGGCTCTGTTCGTGAGCGGCGACCTGGCGGAAGCGCAGGCGGCATCCCTGGCGATGTCTGCCGTCGAAAACGACGACACGTGGACGCTCATCCCCTTCCCCGGGCAGGACGAGCCGCTTGCCATCGCCTACGGACCGGATTACATCGTCCTGCGCGCCAGCCCGGAAGAGCAGCTGGCAGGCTGGCTATTCATCCGCTGGCTGCTCTCACCGGAGAACCAAGCCCTGTGGGTGGAAGCCACCGGTTTGCTGCCGTTGCGCGCCACGGTGCTGGACCTGGTGGGTCCATACGCCGGCGCCTCGCCGCAATGGGCGCATGCCGCCGCAGACCTGGACCTGCTGGAGCCGGCACCGGGACTCGCCTCCTGGCGAAAGGCGCGCTACCTGCTGGAGGACGGTCTGACATACATGTTCCAGGCGGGTCTGACGCTCGAGCAGTTGCCCCTGGTGCTGGACGAAATGCAGTCCATGGCTGAGGAGTTGGGGAACGAATGAGCCTGCCCGAAGCCCGCGGAGCCCGGAGATGAGCGCCCGGAAGACCTACGTGGTCTGGAAGGGTCGCGCCACGGGCATCTTTCCCGATTGGGAATCCTGCGCCCGGCAGGTGAACGGTTATCCCGGGGCGCAGTACAAAGCCTTCGCCACGCGCCTCGAAGCCGAGCGCGCCCTGTCGCGCGGCTACGCGGCGTACGCCGGCAGACCCGCCTCGCACCAGAAATGGCTGTTCGCCCCGCACCCGCCGCAGGCGCAAAGTTATGTTGTGGATGCCGCCTGCTCGGGCAGCCCCGGCAGGCTGGAATGGCAAGCCGTGGAACTCGCCAGCGGCAGGCAGGTCTTTCACCACGGTCCCTACGAGCACGGCACGAACAACGTGGGTGAGTTCCTGGCGCTGGTCGGGATGCTGGTCTGGCAGGAGGAACGCGGGCTCAGCCTGCCGGTGTATTCCGATTCCGAGACCGCCCTCGCCTGGGTGCGCAAGCGCAAATGCGCCACCACGCTGGCGCCCGACCGGTACAATGCCGGGCTGTTCGACCTGATCGGGCGCGCCGAGGCATGGCTGCGGGCGCACCCGGCGCCCGGCACGGTGCTCAAGTGGGACACCGCCGCCTGGGGCGAGAACCCGGCAGATTTCAACCGCAAGTGAGCGCCGGGAGGCAGGTCTGAACTTCGGATAAATGATTGGACATTTTCTCGGTAATCGGCAAAAAAGGGCTGAGCGTGGCGCTTTTTGCCCGCTCAGCCCTTTTTTGACGTTAAAAACCCCTCCC
>JBFYSG010000281.1:0-4441 GCA_041301835.1 Chloroflexota bacterium
TGGACAGGGGCTCCTGCGAGAGAGACCCCTCCTGCTGGTGGAACCCGACCGGCGGGGTTGGCAACGGTGGCTGCGCGAACAAGTAACCAACCATCATAATGAAAACAAAAAAAACCTCCCGCCTTGCAGCAGGAGGTTTTTGGTTCGCTTGGTCGAGTCTTACTTGACCTCGATGACCGCGCCGACCTCTTCCAGTTTCTTCTTGGCGTCCATGGCGGCTTCCTTGCCAACTGCCGCAAGCACCTTGCCGTCGGCGGTCTGCGCCAGGTCGCGCGCCTCGGTCAGGCTCAGGTTGACCAGCGTGCGGATGACCTTGATGACATCGATCTTCTTGGGACCAGCGTCCTTGATGATGACATCGAATTCGGTCTTTTCCTCGGCGGCTTCAGCCGCGGCGGGGGCGGCGGCGCCGGCAACGGCGGCAACAGCCACGGGTGCGGCAGCGGAAACGCCCCACTTCTCTTCCAGTTTCTTGACCAGTTCGGCAGCCTCGAGAACGGTGAGCCCGCTCAACTGTTCGACGATTTTATCCAGATCAGCCATTTCAAATACTCCTTCTCATAAGAGAGATGTTCAGATTAGGTGCGATTTGCATCGCCCGGAAAACATACGTTATGCCGCCACGGGTGCGGCGTCCTTGCGCGCCATGACCACGAAAGCCAGCGAGCGCGCCGGTTCTGCCAGCGTGCGTACCAGTTTGCCGGCGGGAGCCTGCAGCACGCCCAGCAGTTGGGCACGCAGCACGTCCAGCGGAGGCAGGGCTGCCACGGCTTTCATCTGCGCCGCGGTGAGCACCGCTGCGTCCATGAAACCGCCCTTGATCTTGATCGCCTCGATGCCCTTGACGGCATCGGTCAGCGCCTTGGCGAAGGATGCCGCGTCGGTGAAAGCGAACCCGACCGCGGTGCTGTTCGCCACATAGGTCTCGGGGACCGTGTAACCAGCCTTTTCCAGGGCAAGTTTGACCAGCGTGTTCTTGACGATGTGCAGTTCTCCGCCGGTCTCGCGCACCTTGGCGCGGATGGCATCCAGATCCTTCATCGTCGTGCCGGAGTACTCGACCAGGATAACAGCCTTGCTTTTACCGAGCCATTCCACATATTGGTCCAGCATGGCTGTTTTCTCTTGCTTTGATTTTGCCAATGAAAATCACCTCCTTTCCAATCAAAAAGTCTTCGCCCGGGGATCCAGGCAAAGACTTTTATTCCTTGGAAAGGAATCGGCGCGAGGCGCCAGTCTCCACCTGGGCAGGTGATTAAGTCCCTCGAAATCGTGCGGGACGCCTGCTGTCTATGGCGAAGGGAAAAACCCGGGCTGCAGGAAACCTTACTCGGTCTCCTCCATGGATTGAGCCACATTGACATCCACGTTGATGCCCGGTCCCATCGTGGAGGTCAGCGAGATATGACGGATGAAGTTGCCCTTGGCAGCCGCCGGGCGGGATTTCATGATCGCTTCCATCAGGGCGGAAAAATTCTCGTGCAGTTTCTCGGCTTCAAAAGAAGCCTTGCCGATCGAGACATGGATGTTGGAGGTCTTGTCGAGGCGGAATTCGACCCGCCCCGCCTTGGCTTCCGTGACAGCGCGCCCCATGTCCTCGGGATTGACGACCGTGCCAGCCTTGGGATTGGGCATCAGCCCGCGCGGACCGAGCACACGTCCCAGGCGACCGACCTTGCCCATCATGTCGGGGGTGGCGATGGCGACATCGAAATCGAGCCAGCCGCCCTGGATCTTGTTCAGGGTCTCGTCGTCATCGGCGACGGTATCCGCCCCGGCGTTGCGGGCGTTGGTCGCCCCGTCGCCCTGGGCGAAGACCAGCACGCGCACGCTCTTGCCGAGACCGTGCGGCAGGACGACCACGTCGCGGATCTGCTGATCCGCCTGGCGCGGGTCCAGCCCCATGCGCATGTGCACTTCCACGGTCGCATCGAACTTGGCGTAGGAAGTTTCTTTCACCAGTTTGACCGCCTCGAGCGGATCGTAGTGCTTATTGACATCCACTTTTGCCAGGGCGGCAAGGTATTTCTTTCCGTGTTTAGCCATATTTCTCCTTCGTGGTGCAAGCGGGCTGTATGCCAGCCCTCCCACAGGGTTAATCTTCGACGGTGATGCCCATGTTGCGGGCGGTTCCTTCGATCTGGCGCATGGCGCCTTCGACATCGAGGGCATTCATGTCTTTCATCTTCAGCAGGGCGATCTCGCGCACCTGGGCGCGGGTCACCTTGCCCACCTTCTCGCGGTTGGGCACGCCCGAGCCTCTTTCCACGCCGGCGGCTTTGCGCAGCAGCACCGCGGCGGGCGGGGTCTTCAGCACGAAGGTGAACGAGCCATCCATGTACACGCTGATCTCCGCCGGCAGGATCTCGCCGGGGCGGCTCGACGTGCGGGCGTTGTATTCCTTGCAGAACGCCATGATGTTGATGCCATGACCGGCAAGCGCCGGACCAATGGGCGGTGCAGGGTTGGCTTTGCCAGCCTCGATCTGCAGACGTACGATTGCCTTGAGTTTCTTTGCCATTTTGACTCCTATGTGGTTTTAGTGGGTGATTACCTGTACCGGTTTCTTACCGGCGCGGGACACCCTCCCACCGATCCCAGGCAGCCCCTGCGGGGCTGTGCCCGGTAACGATCACCTTATGCCTTCTCCACCTGGAGAAAGTCCAGTTCCACGGGCGTCTCGCGCCCGAAGAAAGAAACCATGACGCGCACCTTGGTGCGCTCCATGTCGATCTCCGCCACCACGCCGCGGAAGTCGTTGAACGGACCGTCGACGATGCGCACGCGCTCGCCGACCTTGTAGGTCACCTTGATGGTCGGGGCGTCCGCTTCCATGCGCTTGAGGATCTGCGAGACTTCCTCCGGGCGCAGGGGTGTGGGCAGGTTGCCCATGCCGACGAAGCCGGTCACGCCCGGGGTGTTACGCACCACGAACCAGGATTCCTCGCTCAACAGCATGTTGACCAGCACGTAACCCGGGAAGATGTGGCGCTCCACCGTGCGGCGCTTGCCGTCGCGCACTTCGATCTCTTCCTGGGTGGGCACGACGACATCGAAGACCCTGTCCTTCATGCCCATGGTCTCGATGCGCTGTTCCAGGTTGTGCCGCACCTTGTTCTCGTAACCGGAATAGCAGTGGATGACGAACCAGGCGGGGCCTTCCGGGACGCTCTCTTCCACCTCTTCCGGGGCAGGCACGCCTTTGTTGCGCACCGTCCGGGAGGGCGGCAAGACCGGCGGTTCCGGGGGAGCGCTTTCCTCGGATGGTTCAAGCACGTCCTGCTCCAGCGGCTCATCCGCTTCCGGTTCGTCCATCCGGGAGGGGGTTAGAACCGGCGGTTCCGGGGAGGTCATTACCTCCTCAGGCTCGGGCATGTCCTGCTCCAGCGGCTCATCCGCTTCCGGCTCGTCCGTCCGGGAGGGGGTTAAAACCGGCTGTTCCGGGGAGGTCATTACCTGCTCGGGTTCGGGCACGCCCTGCTCCAGCGGCTCATCCGCCTCCGGCTCGTCCATCCGGGAGGGGGTTAAAACCGGCTGTTCCGGGGAGGTGATCGCCTCCTCGGGTTCGGGCACGTCTTGCTCCAATGGTCCGTCCGGTTCCTGATAATCCATGCTTCAACCTCGTGTCACACCTGACGGTTCAGGCACCCACCACCAGCGCGAGCAGACGGCTGGCGCCGGCGTCCACCAGACCCAGAAAGACCGCCATGATCACCAGCACCAGGATGACGATGAAGGTCATCCGCCGGGCTTCGGGCCAGGTGGGCCAGGAGACGCGGCGCAGTTCACCAACGGTTTCACGGATGAAGCGCTTGATGCGTCCTTCACGCTTGGGTTTTTCGTCTTTACCGCTCACGTGACACTCCTTCTTTTTTGACGGTGACAACGCCGCCTCAACGGACGGCGTTGTGCGTTACAGGCCAGGCAGGATTTGAACCCACAACCGCTCGTTTTGGAGACGAGAGCTCTACCAGTTGAGCTACTGGCCTTCAGCCCGTGTCAGGGTCGCCCCCGCCTGGCGGTTGGGACCCTGGCACGGGTAATGCTACTTGGTCTCGCGATGCAGGGTATGCTTGCGGCAGCGCGGGCAGTACTTGTTGAATTCCAACCGGTTCGGATCGTTGCGGCGGTTCTTCTCCGAGACGTAATTGCGTTCCTTGCAGTCGTTGCATGCCAGGATCATGACCGGGCGGACGTCTTTCTTTTTGGATGCCATGACAAACTCTCAAACTTTCTATGCAATGATCTTGGTGATGACACCCGCGCCGACGGTGAGACCGCCTTCGCGAATAGCGAATTTCGAACCCTGTTCCAAAGCCACAGGCACAATCAGTTCAACTTCCATGTTGATGTCGTCACCTGGCATCACCATCTCGACCCCTTCGGGCAGCTTGATGTTGCCGGTCACATCCATCGTCCGGATGTAGAACTGCGGCCGGTA
>JBFYSG010000283.1:0-18169 GCA_041301835.1 Chloroflexota bacterium
GAGCGCAGCAGGTTCCCTGGGTGGGCATTTCTTGCGGAACCGGCGATCCGTGGGCCTTGCCTGCTCCTCGGGGAAAACCACCGTCCTTTCCAATGAACGGGGGGAGCGCCAGGCTGGAAAACTGATGGAAACATTGGCATTCCTCCAGGCTGATGGGGAGATGCCCTTGCTCGGACTGGTGACCATGCAAGCCCGGCACCTGCCGATCGGAACCGGCGTGATCCTGATTACACCGTCCGTTGAACCCGAGCTGCTGCGGGCAATGGAAGACCTTAAGCGCCGAAATCTGCGCCCGGTTCTTGTCATGATCAGAGCAGATACCTTCGGGGGTGAGCCGCAGAACCCTGAGGCGCTCACGGAGCGTATCCTTGGCATGAACATCCCTGTCTGCATCCTTCGGTACGGCGACGATCTGACCCGACAATTATCCTTGCCCGTGATCTATTTCCAGAAGCCATATCTTCCCAACTCCTACCAGGAGAGACGGGTCATTTAACTCGATCTTCTCCCCAAGGGACCGATCGAGGGGTTGGATGGATCGTGGATCCAGCAAGAAATTGCCCGATCATAGTTCCTTGCTGCTCCTGATGGGGTTCTTTTATATGATTTTATTCACCTGACAAACAAACGGTTTACACTTGACGTACCGTGGCAGGGGCTTGATACTTGGGTGAATATTCAAACATGGAGTTAAATATGAAACACTTTCTGGATGTCTCCGAACACAGCTCTGAGGAACTGCAGGACCTGCTTGATCTTGCCGTCAGCCTCAAGAAAGAGCACTTTGCCAAGGGCAATTCGCCGCTTTTTAAAGGTAAAGTACTGGGAATGATCTTCCAAAAACCCAGCCTGCGGACGCGGGTCTCCTTTGATATGGCGATGCGACACATGGGCGGCGATGCGCTCTATCTTTCACCCAATGAGATCGGGCTTGGCAAACGCGAATCGATCGCGGATGTGGCGCGTGTCCTGTCTGGTTATGTCCAGGCGGTGATGGCGCGTGTGTTCGAGCATGCTCATATTCTTGAACTGGCAAAGTGGTCCACCGTGCCGGTGATCAACGGCTTGAGCGATTTCAGCCATCCGTGCCAGGCTCTGGCAGATGCCCAGACCATCCAGGAGAAATTTGGTAAAGGCAAGGGTTTAAAAGTTGTGTTCGTAGGCGATGGGAACAACGTGGCGGTCTCGCTGATGCAAATTTCGGCGAAACTGGGTTGGAATTTTGGTATTGCCAACCCGGAAGGCTTTGATATGCCTGCCGGTGCGATCGAAACTGCTCGTAAGACAGCCGCAGGAACCGGAGCAGGGTTGGACTTCCTGCGCGATCCCCACGAAGCGGTAAAAAATGCCCACGTTATCTACACTGACACCTGGACCAGCATGGGGCAGGAGGAGGAAGCTGCAAGACGCGAGGCTGTATTCCCGCCCTATCAGGTGAATGCGCAATTGGTAGTAGAGGCTGACAAGGATGTGATCGTCATGCACTGTCTGCCAGCCCACCGCAACCACGAACTGACTGATGATGTGGCAGACGGTCCCCATTCGGTCATTTTCCCCCAGGCACACAATCGGCTGCACGCCCAAAAGGCGGTCCTGGCACGTTTATTTGAGGTGGCATAGATCAATCTTGTCCACCCAGACCAGCCGTTGGAACGATCAGGAAAAAGGAGAATATGAACACCCAGGAATTTATCAGACTGGAGGAAAAATATGGGGCGCACAACTACCATCCATTGGATGTTGTGCTTGCGCGCGGTGATGGGGTCTGGGTTTACGATGTGGAAGGAAAAAAATACCTGGATTGCCTGTCTGCTTATTCCGCTGTCAACCAGGGTCATGTTCATCCAAAGATCCTGGCAGCGCTGGTGGAGCAAGCCGGAAAGATCAGCCTGACAAGCCGCGCCTTCCGAAACGATCAGCTGCCCCTGTTATACAAGGAATTGTCCGAACTCAGCGGTTATGGCATGTCCCTGCCGATGAACTCGGGTGCGGAAGCCGTGGAAACGGCGCTAAAGATCGCCCGCAAATGGGCATACCGAGTTAAGATGGTCCCGCGCCACCAGGCAGAGATCATCACCTGTGCTGGGAACTTCCACGGGCGCACGATCACGACGATCTCCTTTTCGACCGAACCGCTTTACCGGGATGATTTTGGTCCCTTCACGCCGGGATTCGTCACGGTGCCCTACGGAGATGCCGAAGCACTGGCGGCGGCGATCACGCCAAACACTGCGGCGTTCCTGGTCGAGCCCATCCAGGGAGAAGCCGGGGTGATCATACCACCCAAGGGATATCTGAAAAAGGCTGCCGAGATCTGCAGGAAGAACCGGGTCCTGTTCATTGCGGATGAGATCCAGACCGGTCTGGGCAGGACGGGAAAATTGTTCGCTGCCCAGCACGAAGGCGTGCGTCCGGATGTGACCATCATCGGCAAAGCCCTGGCGGGTGGTTTTTACCCGGCATCCGCCGTGCTGGCAGATGAGGAGATCCTTGGTTTATTTACGCCGGGCGAACACGGCTCAACCTTTGGTGGTAATCCGTTGGCAGCGGCTGTGGCAAGGGCGGCTTTGAGGGTCATCGTGGACGAAAACCTGATCGAGAGATCTGCAGAGTTTGGTGAGTATTTCGCCGAACAACTCAGCGAAATACCAAGCCCGTACATTAAAGAAGTTCGCGGGCGAGGTTTGCTGATCGGAGTGGAGTTGCAAAAAGAAGCTGGCGGTGCCCGACAGTTCTGCGAAGCGCTTCAGGAAAGGGGGATCCTGGCGAAGGAGACCCACGAGCATGTCATTCGTTTCGCTCCACCCCTGGTGATCGATAAGGGAACCATCGATTGGGCACTGCCATCCATTCGTGAAGTTTTGAACAAACCTACGGTATAATGGGCTGGGTTTCCTGAAGAAAGAACGATCATCCTGATAGGAGGCAATCCATGTACATCGGCATCCCGAAAGAGATCCGACCATTCGAATATCGCGTTGGGCTTTCACCCGCTGGTGTCGAGATCCTGGTCCGGGCGGGTCACACGGTCTATATTCAGCATGAAGCAGGACTGGCGGCAAGGTTTCCTGATAAAGAGT
This sequence comes from Chloroflexota bacterium, assembly GCA_041301835.1. Classification (GTDB taxonomy): domain Bacteria; phylum Chloroflexota; class Anaerolineae; order Anaerolineales; family Villigracilaceae; genus UBA877. The sequence continues at coordinate 3,081 of JBFYSG010000283.1, forward strand.
ATGAAGAAGTCGGAGCCAAGGTAGCCTATTCCACCGACGAGATCTACGGACGAGCGGATCTGATCCTGAAAGTAGCCCGCCCGACCGAGGAAGAGATCGATCTGTTCCGCCCGGGTTCCACGATCGCGGGTCTGCTCCATCTCGCTTCGACACGGCAGAGCCGCATCGACGAATTGCTCGAAAACAAGATCACCTCGATCGCCTATGAGCAGATTCAGGAAGAAGATGGTTCATTGCCTGTTCTGCGCCCTCTGAGCCAGATCGGAGGCGCCATGGCTGCCGAGGTCGCCTCCCGTTTCTTGCAGAGCAACTATGGGGGCAGGGGCGTTCTACTGGGCGGCATCCCGGGTGTGCCCCCAGCCGAGGTAGCGATCCTCGGGGGTGGCGTCCTGGGCATGTATGCGGCTCGTTCATTCATAGGGCTGGGCGCCCATGTTACGGTCCTGGACAGGGATATCAATGCGCTGCAAAGGATCAACCAGGCGCTGCCGACCGCGGTGACGTTGGTTTCCACCGAGCGGAATATCCGGCGGGTATGCAGTTATGCAGAAGTGTTCGTTGGAGCTGTATTGAACCCGGGCGAACGCGCGCCCATCCTGGTCCCGCGCGATGTTGTTAAGACAATGCGACCTCTTTCGGTGATTATCGATACGAGTATTGATGAAGGTGGATGCGTGGAGACCTCACGCCCGACCGCGCACGATGCTCCCACCTATGTGGAAGAAGGTGTTATTCATTATTGTGTCCCGAACATGCCGGGGGTTGTAGCCAGGACAGCCACCCACGGATTTGTCAATGCTGCACTTCCCTATATCCTGGAGATCGCCAATGCAGGCGTCGACAAAGCCATTGAACAGAACCCTGCGATCAAGGCGGCTGTGAACACGTACAAGGGCGATGTCTATCACCTGTTCCGCCCAAATAAATAGGAGTTAGATATGGATTGGAATCAGATCTATAAAGAACGGCTGACCACCGCCGAGGAAGCCATCAGGGCGATCAAGTCCGGGAACCGTGTGTTCATGACCGGTAATGTCTCGGTGCCGCAAAAACTGGTTGCTGCATTGGTGGAGTATGCTCCGAACATCAAGGATGTTGAATTATGCCAATCGCTCTCCGTGGGTCCGGCGGATTATGCCGCCCCTGGATTGGAGAAGCACTTCCGCATCAACACCCTGTTCATCAGCGCCAATGTACGCAAGGCGGTGTGGGAAGGGCGAGCCGATTTCACCCCGGTGCTGCTTTCCGAGTTCCCACTACTCTTTAAGAACGGCATTCTACCTGTGGATGTGGCGTTGATCCACGTGTCTCCGCCTGATGAACACGGCTTTTGCTCCCTTGGCGTGGAGGTGGGACTCACCAAGACTCCGGCGGAATCCGCCAAGATCATCATCGCGGAAGTCAACGAGCAGATGCCGCGCACCCTGGGCGATTCCTTTATCCATGTCAGCCGGTTAACCCACATTGTACCGGTGGATTACCCGATCGTGGAAATGCCCATGGGCGAGCCGGGTGATGCAACTGTCGGAAGGATAGCCGAGCATATCGCCGAACTAATCCCGGATGGTGCAACCATGCAGATGGGCATTGGTGCCATCCCGGATGCGGTGCTTGGTTTCCTGTTCCACAAGAAAGATCTGGGAATCCATTCCGAACTTATCTCCGATGGTGTCATTGACCTGGTGGAAGCCGGTGTGGTCACCAATGCACGCAAGACCCTTCTCACCGGGAAGATCGTGGTCGGGTTCATCCTGGGCAGCCAACGGCTTTACAAGTGGGTTCACGACAATCCCTTGTGCGAGTTTCGGCGCACGGAATGGGTCAATGATCCCTTCAACATCGCCAGGAATGACCGAATGGTGGCGATCAACTCGGCGATCGAGATCGATCTGACTGGACAGGTGTGCTCCGACAGCATTGGACCGAAGTTCTTCAGCGGGATTGGCGGGCAACTTGATTTCATCTACGGCGCATCCCGCTCTGAGGGCGGCGTTCCGATCATCGCCATGACGAGTACAAACACCATGAAAGATGGCACTGTGATCAGCAAGATCGTCCCGATGCTCAAGCAGGGGGCAGGCGTGGTGACAGGTCGCAACCATGTTCACTATATCGCCACCGAGTATGGTGTTGCTGACCTCTACGGTAGATCTGTGCGGCAGAGGGTGAAAGCATTGATCGGCATCTCCCATCCTGATTTCCGGGCAGACCTGGAAAAACAGGCGAAGGAACTCAACTGGATCTAGACCAAAAGGGCGGCTGCAAAGCCGCCCTTCGTACTATAATAACCGCATGAATCGAAAAGCCAAGATCGTTGCGACCATTGGTCCAGCCAGCAATAGCGCGAGCATCATTGAAGCCATGATCCTTGCTGGCATGGATGTTGCCCGCTTGAATTTCTCGCATGGGGATGCCGAAACACACAGCCGGATGCTGCATGTCCTGCGCGAGGTTGGACGGTCGCTAAACCGTCCCCTGGCGATCCTGCAGGACCTGCAAGGTCCTAAAATCCGCGTGGGTAGTTTGGACGCAACCATGAGGTTGGATCCTGGGGAGCAGGTGAGGCTGTATCCCGAAGGAGCAGAGAAACCGGAAGGGAAGAGTATTCCGGTCGATTTCCCCCAATTGTTCCATTCGGTCAAGAGCGGTGACCGGATTCTTCTGGATGATGGGAGGCTGGCGCTGTTCGTCCTTTCATCCGAGAAGAACTTGGTGCGTGGCGAGGTTAAAACAGGCGGGGATCTGTCATCTAATAAAGGCATAAACATCCGGGGTGTGCGGTTCAACATCCCGGCATTCACCGAAAAGGATGCCGAGGACCTGGAGCTTGGCTTGTCGCTGGGGGTGGACCTGGTCGCGATCTCCTTCGTGCGCCAGCCGGAAGACGTGCGCACGGTCAAACAGATCGTAACAAAGCGCCTGGGAGAACAGGCGCCGCTGGTGATCGCCAAACTCGAACGCCCAGAGGCACTCGACAACCTGGATGGGATCCTGGCGGAAGCGGATGGGGTGATGATCGCCCGGGGAGACCTTGGCGTGGAGATGGCGCCCGAGGATGTGCCCGGGGCACAAAAACGCATCATCCAGGTAGCGAATTACAAAGGCAAACTTGTGATCACCGCCACGCAGATGCTTGAGTCCATGATCCTGAACCCGCTGCCGACACGGGCGGAAGCCTCGGACGTGGCGAACGCGGTCTACGACGGCACCGATGCGGTGATGCTTTCAGGGGAAACAGCAGCCGGCAAGTATCCGCTCGAAGCAATCAGGATGATGGATCGCATCGTCCGCCACGCCGAGTCGAATTTCGATCAATGGGGGCATACCCGAGTGATCCAGGCAGACGAGCATGATGATGCCATAGCGATCTGCCTGGCAGCCAGGGAACTGGCGCATGACCGTGATGTGGAGGCGATTGCTGTCTTCACGCGCACCGGGCGTACTGCGCTGTTATTATCCAAAGCACGTCCGTGCGTACCCGTGGTGGCATTCACTCCGGTTGATGAGACGTATCGGCGGTTGGCGGCTTGCTGGGGTGTGACGCCTCACCATGTGCCCTGGGCGGATACCATGGAGGCGATGATCATCCAGGTGGAGAAAGCACTCAAGGAGAAGGAGACGTTGCCAGCGGGTCGCCAGGTCGTGATCGTTTCAGGATTCCCGGTGCGCGAATTTCCATCCCCCAACTTGGCTCTCCTGCACACAATCAAGTAAACCGGCATCTGCACCCGGTCATCGACTTCCTGTTTTGGCGTTCCGAGAGGATTACTGCCTAGTCTTCAGCATCCGGCATTCTCTGCCGTCTCTGCTTCACCACGGAGCGGTGTTTTTTCGAATCCAAGCGCTTTAATTGCGAGCTGGAGGTGGGTCGGGTGGGACGGCGCTCCTCGGGGGGAATGAGTGCTTTCTGGATCAATGCGCACAGACGCAGGAAGGCGTCAGCGCGGTTCTTTTCCTGTGTGCGGTAACGCCTGGCTTCGATCAGCAGGATCCCGGCGCGGGTCATCCTCCTGCCTGCCAGGTGCTTCAGGCGGTCTTTCACTTCCCGGGAGAGAGAGGGAGAACCCTGGACATCAAAGCGCAGCTGTACTGCGCTGGCTGTTTTGTTGATGTTCTGCCCGCCGGGACCGGAGGCGTGCACGAAGGATACACTGAACTCCTCCTCCGGGATGGAAAGCGTGGGATCGATCTTGAGCATCAGAACATCAGAGCGTTGATCTTTTCCAGCGTCTCAGCCGCAGGGCGCAGGTCGGTCTCCACCAGGCGGTTCAGGGGAGCATCCACGAGGTTAAAAGTGTCCAGGAGCGTGGGTCGGGATGTGTCAATATAGATGAGCCCGGTGATCAAAAGGTTCTCCCTTTCGGCTTGCTCCAGGATCTGGAAGGCTTTACTCCGGTCGGTTGGATCATAATCCTTGTCCAATTTTTTTAAGACGATGGATGACCCGTCATGTAAGTTCACCTCACGCACGCTGCCGGCATCGAATTCCCCCTGGATCTCGATCTCGTCCAGCGCGGGGATGAAGGATATCTCGTGCAAGGGTGCTTCGTGGTCCTTACCCCAGGTGTACGAATGGATGGCATTTTCCTGGTTGTTGAATGTCACACAAGGACTGATGATATCCAGCACGGCAACACCCCGGTGCGATAGGGCGGCTTTCAATAATTCCTTGACCTGCTTGGAATCGCCGGCAAACGAACGCGCCACGAAGGTTGCTTTTGAAGCGAGCGCTTCCATGCAGATATCCACGGGCATATAGGGGTTTGAGCCCTGGTGTTTGAGCACCAAACCCACTTCTGCCGTGGCTGAGAATTGACCCTTGGTCAGTCCATAGACACCGTTGTTCTCGACAATGTAGGTGATAGGGACGTTTCGCCGGACCATGTGCTTGAATCCGCCCATCCCGATGGATGCAGTATCTCCATCACCGCTTACACCCAGGGCGCGCAGGCGGGAGTCGCCGAAAATGGCGCCTGTGGCAATGGACGACATGCGCCCGTGGAGGCTATTGAACCCGAAGGATCGGTTCAGGAAGTAGGTGGGACTCTTGGATGAGCACCCGATGCCGCTGAACTTCATGATCTTTTCGGGGACGATATCCAATTCGTAGCAGGCAGCAATGATCTGGTTGGCAATGGAGTTGTGCCCACAACCGGCGCAGAGGGTGGACGGGAGCCCCTTGTAATCAGTGCGTGCCAGCCCTGCCTTATTCAACTGGGAGGAAGCGGGGGTAGTCATGTGATCTTCTCCATCGAGCTAATGGCATCCATGATCCAACGGGCGGTCAGGGGCAAGCCATCCGAGTGGGCAGCCGAGCGGAAACGGGGGGCTTCGGCGGGCATGGCGGCAGCAAGTATCTGCTTCAATTGCCCATCCCGGTTCGCTTCCACGATATACAGGCGAGAGTACTTACGGATAAACTCGCGCGCCTGATCGGTGCAGGGCAGGGCGCGCAGGCGCATGGATGCTGTTTTGGGACCTCCTGCCTGCTCGAGCAGGACCCGGGCTTCTTCCACCGCTGGGGCGCTGGAGCCGTAGGAAATGATGCCCACCTCGGCCCCGGCTGGTTCATCCAGGATGGGGGCAGGAACCAGGTGACGAGCGGTTTCATATTTCTTTACCAACCGCGCCATCATGGCTTCCCATGTGGCATGATCCTCAGTGTACCGGGCGTTCTCGTCATGCCCGGTGCCGCGTCCGAACCAGGCTGAGGCTGGGTGCAGGTTGCCCGGGACGGTGCGATAAGGGATGCCATCACCGTCCACATCCTTGTAGCGCGCCCAAACCCCGGCGCTTTTTTCAAGATCAGTCTCCCACAGGATCTTGCCTCGATCCATGGGCGTCTGCGGATAGGCGAAGGGCTCGGTCATCCATTGATTCATGCCCAGATCGAGGTCCGAGAGGACAAAGACGGGCATTTGCAGGCGTTCCGCCAGGTCAAAGGCTTTCCAGCCGAACTCAAAACATTCGTACACCGATCCGGGCAGGAGTATGACCTGCTGGGTATCCCCATGGCTTAAATAGTTGATCTCGGTCAGATCACCCTGTGCGGTGCGGGTTGGCAGACCGGTGGATGGACCGATGCGTTGAACGTCCCAGATCACCAGGGGAACCTCGCTGTAATAAGCCAGCCCAGCGTACTCCGCCATTAAGCTGATGCCAGGTCCGGATGTGGACGTCATAGCCCGCAAGCCGCTCCATCCAGCACCAACGGTCATACCGATGGCGGCAAGTTCGTCTTCTGCCTGCAGGACAGCATAATTCGCTTTGCCATCTTTTTTCCGCAGGGTTGGGAGGAAGATGTTCAAAGACTCGGCCAGGGAGGATGCGGGGGTGATGGGATACCAGGCTGCGAATTGGACACCGCCGTAAATGGAGCCGAGTGCGGCGGCGGTATTTCCATCTGCCATGATCAAGCCCCTGGTCTTATCCATGGGCGACACGTAGTAGGGATCAGATTTCACCAGGTTTTGTTCCGCCCATTGCCGGGCAGACTCGATCACCTTAAAATTTGAATTTATGGGGTCCTGCTTGCCTTTGAAGTGAAAGGTGAGCGCCTGCTTGACCTTATCCATATCAATGCCAAGCATCTGAGCCAGGACACCGACATAGACCATGTTGGCGATATAATCGCGCAGGGAGGGCGAGACATCCGCCTGGCGAGCCTGGGCTTTGACCGGCATGGGATACAGACTAATATCCTGGCGGTCGATGGGTAGTTTAATATCGTCGGCATAATAAAATGCCCCACCCGGTTGAACCGATGCAAGATCCCTGGCAAATGAGGCGGGATTGAGACTGACCACCACTTCAACCTCATCCCGACGGGCAAGGTGCCCATCCTTACTGAGACGGATCGTATACCAGGTTGGCAATCCCTGGATGTTGGATGGGAAAAGGTTCTTTCCAGAGATCGGGATGCCCATCTTGAACAGCGCCCGCAAGAGGGTCACATTGGCGGTCTGAGAACCCGAACCATTGACTGTGGCGATCGTAAGACTGAAATCGTTTATGACTTTCCCTGGCATGGATACTCCTGTTTATTGGATGCACGCACCTGTAAAAAGAAGCCGGATGATAATAAATCATCCGGCGAAACGGGTCAAGGTTTAAAACTTAAGGAAACCGTCTTGTTCATCAAGCGGTAACTGGTTTGCGCTTGAACCAGTTGCGCCATTCCTGGTTTTCCCAGAGGACGAGGATGGGTGCGGCGATGAATATCGAGGAGTAGGTGCCGCTTAGCAAGCCTGCCAGCAGGATGATGGCAAATTCCCGCAGGGTCACACCGCCGATCAATGCCAGAGCAAGAAGGAGAAATTCCACGGTCATCAACTGGGTATTGATGGAGCGCTGGAGAGTCTGAACAATGGAATGGTTCACCAGGGTTTCAAAATCCAGGCGCCGGAGGATGGTAGAGTTCTCGCGAATTCGGTCGAAAACCACGATCTTATCCTGCACTGAAAACCCGATCACGGTCAAGAGAGCAGTCAGGAAGAGGGCATCCATCTCCCAGCCCAGGAATTTGGCGCCCAGAGCGGTGAGGCTGAACACCAGGGCAACATCATGGACCATGGCGATGATGGCGCAAACACCATAGCGGAATGCGTGGGCAACACCGCGGAATGCGAGGGTGATGTAGAGCACAACCGCCAGGGACGCGAATCCCACTGCGATCGCGGCGCGCGAGGTCACCCGCTTGCCGATGGATGGACCCACGCTGTCGAGGCGAAGCACTTCGACCTGGGTTGAGAATTGAGCCTCCAGGGCTTCCAGAATACCATCGCGCATGTCGTTGTCGATGTAAGAGGAACGAATCAGGATGGAGCCAATTTCGGTGGTCTGTACTTGCGTGTCACTGATCCCCAAGCCCTCGAAGACGGTGATGATCTCCTCAGAGGAAGGCTTCTGGTCGGAAAACCTCAGCTCCAGCAGACTTCCGCCGGTAAAATCGATGGAAAGGGGCAGGTCTTTTTGAACTGCCTGCGTGATCAGCATGACCAAGCCAGGCAGAATGAGAATAAGAGACAGGAGAAAGAAATAGTAACGCCGTTTGATGATATTCATGACAGGCTCCTAGATGCCGAACCATCTTGCCAGGTTGGTCGGTTTGAAACGCTCCACCACCACAGTCAGCAGGGTGCGGGTAACGAATAACGCCGTGAAGAGGCTGATGAGCACGCCGAGGAACAAGGTCAGTGAAAAGCCCTTGACAATGGTGGCGCCAAAAGTCGATCCGAACCAGAACAGGATGGCGGAGGTAATGATGGTGGCGATGTTGGAGTCGCGGATCGACGACCAGGCGCGTTTCCAACCCTTCTCCAGAGCAAGAGAAAGGGAGAGCCCGCCGCGCAATTCTTCCTTGATGCGCTCAAAGATCAGAATGTTCGCGTCCAGGGCAGCGCCGGTGCTGAGCAGGAACCCCGCTATGCCGGGCAAGGTAAGGGTGAAATGGAAGTATTTGAAAACTGCAAATGTGACCACGGCATAGATAAGGATGGAGAGATCGGCAACCAGACCCGGGAGGCGGTAATAGAGTGCCATGAACAGGATGACCACAATCATGCCCATCAAGCCGGCAACCAGGCTCTTTTGCAGGGAATCCTCCCCCAGGGTCGGACCCACGTAGCGTTGATCGACCACGATCAGGGGAACAGGCAGGGAGCCGTAGCGCAATTGGACCGCGAGGGCATTGGCACTTTCTGAAGTGAAACTCCCACGAATGATCCCGCTGCCACTGGTGATGGGTTCATCGATTGTGGGCGCCGAGATGATGGTCTTATCCAGGGCGATTCCAAGGATCTGCCCGGAATGTGTGCTGGTGTAGGCCGCGAAGATCGCCGCGCCTTCCGTGGTCAGTGAAAAGGCAACCACAGGTTCGCCGGTAAGTTGATCGACATCCACGCCCACGGCTTCCAGGTCCGCACCGGTCATGATGGTGTGATAAGCCGACTCCATGCCCGGGGGAGGGGCATCCCCGGTGTAGGTTTCGATCACGGTTCCATCAGGCAGATAGGTGTTACCCAACTCCACGAATTCCAGCTGACCGGTTTGCTGGATGATGGCGAGGATCGCCGCTGCCTCGCTTTCGCTCAAGCCCGGGAATTCACCCACGATGCGGGTCTCTCCAGCAACCTGAACGATATTTTCAGAGACACCCAGAGCATTCGTGCGGTTCTCGATGATGGCGCGCGCTACTTCCATCTGCTCTGCGGTGACCTCGGTCCCTTCCGGAACATCGGCTTCCAGGACAACCTGCAAACCGCCGCGCAGGTCAAGACCCAGGCGGGTGGCAACGTTACGGGAGGTGATCTCCCCTCCTGTAAAGGGATTCGCGATCTTCAAATCGTCGCTGACATCGATCCAGATCGCCAGCGCGACGACGATCGCGATCAGGATCAGACGCGTGGTAAGATTTTTCATCGAAAAACTCCATTCACAAAAATGCCCGCCAGATTCTGGCGGCGGGGGAGATTATACACCTGTTAATTAGCGTCCGGCAAGGATTGACTTATGACTGTAAATAAGCCAGCACCCGGTGCAGAACGGAGGGAATATCGAGAGGATCTGTATCCAGATAGAAATCGGCATGCTGGCGGGCATGGTCCAGCCTGCGCTGCTGTTCCTGCCATTCCCGCTCGGTCCAACGTAGATTCCTCCGCCGGGCTCCGACCGCATGGGACGCCTGGAGAAAGATCAGGATCTCCGGATCGGTTAGCTGTCGCCACATGGATGGCACGTAGGAATGTTCCTGGGCAACGGCGCGGGCATTGTAGCCCTCCCCCTTGAGTCCATGTGCCAGTGTTGATTTACCCGCCCCGCACGGACCGACGATGGCGATCAGCGAGGACTTACTGATTGTCATGAACGATGCTGTTCAGATGCTCGGGCGAACCAAGAACCACGATGGTGTCGGATACGGTGACCACCTGGGATGCGGGCGGATGCATATCCTGCTCGGCATCATGCTTGATAAGAACGACGCTGACGTCGTAGGATTGTTCAATATCTCCAACAGACCTGGCGATCAAGATTGATCGGGGCATGACCTTGAGGCGCGCCATGCTCAACAACTCCCCTTCAACCGAGATCGGGTTGGTAATATCCGCCCCGGCAGCCGCCGCGGCGAAGGCGGGTGCTGCCATTGCTGTGGCGCTGAGGGCGATGAAACCAAATTGCGCTTGCAGGGAATCAGCGAAATCGTCATCGAAGATGCGCACCACCACCTGGATGGACGGGTTCATACTGCGTGCCTTGACTGCGATCTTGAGGTTCATGGAGTCGTTCTGGGTGCAGAGCACGATGGTGCGTGCCCGTTCAATCCCAGCTGCCTCCAGGGCAGTGGGGCGCGTGGCGTCATCCTGGATCACCGGGATGCCCATCTTTTGTACAGCGGTGAACAGGTCGGCGGAGGGGTTCAATTCCACCACAACTACCGGCTCTTCCATGTCGTGGAGTCTATCCACCACGCGGTAACCCAAGTGTCCCAAGCCAACAAGTATGGTGTGATCAGAGAACGTGGATGCAACTGCCATTTCCCATTCCTTACTGCGCGCTCGCCGGTTGAAGAGCAGGATGCCAAAATCAGCCAAACCCTGCGCCAGGATACCGATCCCGATGAGCGGCATGATGAAGTAAAAAACCTGCAAGAGAGGGTGATGTGGGAACGTACCGGAAGACTGAAGGAACGCCATGGTCAAGACATTATAGATCGAGGCAACCAGGCTCTCCATTGGTTCATTCACACGACCGGCGAGGAAATAGTACAACGAACCGGCACCAAGTAATGTGATAAGAAAGAGCAGAAGGGGGATGCGAAATTCGCGCAGGAGGATCAACGTGTCGCGCCAGGATGCTTTCCACCGCTGTGAGCGCGACTGCATTCTACCTCCTTGCAAGGAACGGCAGCCTAACCGTCATGCGGCGGACATCGTCCCCCCGGCGTTCCGTGACTTTGAGGACCACAACGCTGATATCATCGCTGGGGCGGTTATCATCCAGGCGAACCGCCTCCGATAAAAGTGTATCAGCGATCTCCTGCGGGGAAGGATCCTGATCCTCGAGCAAGGCTTTTAATGAAGTGCACACATCCATGGGACGCCCCACCCGTTCACCGGCATGCACCAAGCCATCTGTATAAATGACCAGGGTTAATCCGGGTTCCACGGGTATCTCGCTGATGACCGGGCGAACATTGAGCGACAGTCCGATCTCGGTGGATGGGCTACTGATGCAGTCCACCTGTTCGTTGCGGGCGAGGAAGAACGGTGCGGGATTGTTGCGAGTGAGCACCACGGTGCCAGTCTGAAGGTCGATCGAGATGATATTTAACGTGGAAATGACCTTGCCCTGTTTTTCTGTGAAGAGTGAATCCGAAGCCGCGCGGGCGGCGGCGCCATCCCGCACTCCTTCGGCGAGCAGGGTGATGACCTTGCGGACAACAGCCATGGAGACTGCTTTCGCACCACGCCCGGAGGTCTGTCCGTCTGCGAGCACAACAGAAACCCCGCCGTTGGGGCGCTCGACCACCTCGAGCGTGTCGCCGCTCTCCGTAACGGCGTACTTGTTCGTCTTGGCAACTGCGATCTGGACTTCCATGCACCCCATTTTACCGCAACCTATGCGATAATCAGCCTCAACCCACAGGAGTTGCCCAATGAAGCTCAGAGTCGAACTGCTCAGCGCTGACGAGAAAGAACTGATCCATCAGCAAAGCCTGCGCATTCTTGCAGAAGTCGGGGTGCGGGTGCACGGAGAAAAAGCCCTGCCGCTTCTGACCCGACACGGCGCCCGGGTCGATGCGGAGACGCGCATTGCCCGCATCCCTGCTGAAATGATCGAACAGGCGCTCGCCAGCGCGCCGCGCACGATAAACCTGGGGGCGCGCAATCCTATCCATGAATACCCCATGCCGTCCCTTTCCACGCGTTACGCTCTCGATGGGACAGGCGCATTCATGGTGGATTTTTACAGCGGTCAGCGCCGATATGGTGTGAAGCAAGACATCGTGGATGGGTTGAGGGTGTTCCACGATGCCGACATGGGTGTGCTTGCCTGGCCCCCGGTCTGCGCTTCGGATACGCCTGCGGGTTCGCGTCCTTTGCATGAATTCTTCACCATGATCCAAGCCACATCCAAGCACGGGCAGCACGAGCTGCACAGCGTCGACCAGGTTCCCTACCTGGTGGAAGGGTTGGAAGCGGTGACCGGATCGGCGGAGGCGCTGAGGAAGAGCAACTGGTACTCTCTCATCTATTGCCCGGTAGCACCTCTCACGCATGACGGTGCCATGCTGGATGCCTACCTCGAGCTTGGTCAGGCTGGGCTTCCGGTGATGGTGATGCCCATGCCTGTCAACGGAACGACGGGACCTGCCAGCCTCTATTCCAATATCGCCCTGGCAAATGCCGAAACACTCTCCTCCCTGGTCATCTTCCAACTGGCGCACCCGGGTAGGGCGATCATCTACAGCAGCGCCACCGGGAGTGTGGATTTTCGCACCGGCGCATACCTGGCAGGAACAGCCGAGATGGGACTGCAGTCAGCCGCGTTGGTGGAAATGGGAAGGAAATACGGTTTCCCCGCCACATCCGCCGGGATGACCTCGGACGCCAAAGAGCCCGGCATACAGGCGGTCATCGAGAAAATCATCTCGACGATGCCTGGCGTCCTGGCTGGCTCGGATATCATCGTTGGATTTGGAGAAGTGGAAAGTGACCAGGCGCTCCACCTCGAGCAGATCGTCCTGGATAATGAGATCGCCCATTATTGCGAACGGCTTGCCCGGGGCGTGGAAGTCTCCACCGGCAAGGACCTCTTTGAGGATATTGCCAGGATCGGACCGGGTGGGCATTTTCTGGCGGCTCGCAGCACGCGTGCCGCGGCGCGGAGCGAAGAATTCCTGCGCGCCAACTATTCATTCCACCAGACCTATGAATCCTGGGTGGAACTCGGAAAACCATCCATGCTGCAAGCAGCGCGTAAGAAGGTCGATCAGATCTTAGCCGCTCCGCTCGTTGACCCGCTTCCCGAGCCGGTTGCCGGAAAACTTGATGGGATCCTGCGCCGGGCAGACCAGGAGTTGCACGAATAAGCGGTAATCAGGATGTTGAAACGGGAGAACGAGACTCCTGCGCCTAACGCTGTCCGATCAGGATTTCGGGAGCAGAGCCAGGCGCAGGAGGATAAAGACGATCAGGGCAACCAGGATCAACAGCAGGGCAACCGGTTGGGCAGATTCCAATCCATATCCCGTGAAACGCTCATAGACGAGCACAGGAACGATCTTGGGGTGATAAGCCAGGATGACCACGGCGCCAAATTCGCTGATGCCGCGCGCCCACATCATCAGTGCGCCGCCCATCACGCCCCGCCAGGCCAGCGGCAGGGTGGTGTGCCAGAAAGCCTCGAAGGGCGTTGCGCCGTCGGTCTGGGCGACCCATTCCAACTCATCATCCACCAGCGCGAAAGATTCGCGGCTCAAGTTGACCAGGAAGGGCAGGCTGACGAACAACATGGCTACCACGATACCTGCCAGATTGTCTGTGAAAGTGATCCCAAGCGGCGCGAGCCATTCCCCGAGCAAGCCGCGCCTCCCAAAAACCAGCAGGAGCGCCACACCTGCGGCGGTGTGTGGTATGACCACGGGCAGGTTGACCACCGCTTCCAGCAAGCGCTTGCCGGCGAATCGCCGGCGCGCCAGGAGATACGCCAGGGGGACCCCGGTGATCGAAGCGAGCAGGGTGGCGAGCGCGGCTGCTAAAAATGTCAAGCCGATGGAACTGAGTACTTCGGGGTCGCTGAAAGAGCGCAGGAATTCAATAGGTGATGTCGAGAGCAGGGTACTGACAATCGGGAGGACGATGAAGAGAACGAGTAATCCGCCAGCAACGAAAAAGACGACCTGAAAGAGCAGATTGCCTCGATTCATGGGTCCTCTGCTGAAATACACAGGCTTTGTAGTTCGGAGGGAGTATTCGTGTAGTTATTGCATAGTGGCAGGTCAAGCACGGGATGATAGACCGAATCCATGATCTCGCGCCCTTCGGGTCCCAGCAGGAAGGAGATGAAGAGGATGGCTGCGTCCTTGTGCGGGGCGTTGCCGGGGATGGTGATACCGTAGCCGATCGGTTCGCCGCGAAAAACAGGCTCCACCGAGGCGAAGCGCTGGAAATCCAGGCGGACCTGGACGCTGGCATAAAGATCGCTGTATTCCCAGGAGCCCAGGTTCAATTCATTGGGGAGGGGCACCATTTTTAGTCCGCGCTGACGGATCACGCTTTCATATTCGAATGCATAATCCAGGTCGCCCGATTCCAGCAGGGCGATCAAGGCAATGCTTCCGCCGCGGATGAGGATCTGTGAATCCGGGGTTGTTTCCACTATCTCGGGCACGATGATCGTGCTCAGCCCGCTCTCGGAGAATAGTCCCAGCGGGTAGGTAAAATCACCGCCGAACATTTCATTGAAGATCAGCGGATCCTGGTAAATCTGTTGTGCCAGGGCGAACGCCATCAGGGCGCGATAGCCTGCAGCGTCAAAACGAGGATCCGGGATTCCTACTTTCAAATCCGGGCGGGATAGAATGGAGAACCAATTGGTGGCGTCGATCTCACTGGCGTAGAGGCTGTCGGGTTGATAGGCAACCGCCAGACGATTCCCGGCGAAATGTATATACCAATCCGCATAGGGCATGCCGGTATCCGGGTCATGTATGGCATACATCAACATGGGAATGAGAGATGCATCGGCGGTCGCCACCAGGTCGATCGCTTCGTTAAGTTCGGTAACATGGCGGATGACCTGGATGCTGCCATGGAACTCAGCCTGGATGTCTATGGTTGGATATCTGGCTTCAAAGGCTGTTTCCAATTGTTGAAAAGGCAGGATCAGGCTTCCGGCGGCGAAAATGACGAGCGGGGTTTTGTCCCCATCCGACGAAACCATACCGGGAGAACTGCATCCCGGGATGGATAGGACAAGCAGCAACAATAGCAGGGAACTTGCCGGTTTATGTTGGAACATATCACCTGTAAGTATAAGCAATTAATGTTAATGGGTGGGCGTCAGAATCAGCCCACCCATTTAGATCG
>JBFYSG010000289.1:0-6773 GCA_041301835.1 Chloroflexota bacterium
AAGACCGCCACGCAGGCAAAGTTCAGCACCAGGAACAGGGCCGCATAGACCGCGTTGCGGCTGACGAGCAGCCCGAGGGCGGTCGCCACGGCCGTTACGGCCAGGATGATGAAGAGGATGAATGTCGCGTCCATGGTCTCAATCCTGTGGATCTTTCATTTCCGGCACCGAGCGGGTGAACTTGCCGGGCTCGGTCTTCTGCGGCGTGGTCTGTGTGCCCGCCGCGACAGGCTCGATCAGCATTTCCTTCGGGTAGATGGCCTCGCGCCGGTCGGTGAACGAAAGCTCGTAGTTGTCGCCCAGGACGATCGCCTCGGTCGGGCAGGCGTCCTCGCAAAAACCGCAGTAGATGCAGCGCAGCATGTTGATCTCGTACGTGCTGGCGTAGCGCTCGCCGGGCGAGAAGCGCGTCTCGTCACTGTTTTCGGACGACTCGACGAAGATGGCGTCCGCCGGGCAGGCCGCCGCACACAGGGCGCAGCCGATGCACTTCTCCAGGCCGTTCTCGTAGCGCTTCAGCACGTGCCGGCCGCGGAAACGCGGCTTGACCGGCTTGCGCTGCTCGGGGTACTGGGTGGTGACGGGCTTCTCGAGCATCGATGTCAGGGTCACCCACAGGCCCTTGACCAGCCCGGTGATCGGTTCCCACACGCGGAAGGGTGCCTTAGGCGCGCGCATGTTCTTTCCTCCTCAACGTCTGGTACATGCCCAGGATGGCGAATGAACCTGCCAGCAGCGAAACCAGCGGGATGCCCCAGCGGAACAGCGGGTTCACTTCCTGCGCCAGCAGGATGCCGGTGGCGGTCAGGAAGATCAGCGCCAGCGAGAGCGGCAGCAGGATCTTCCAGCCGAATGCCATCAGGCGGTCGTAGCGGATGCGCGGCAGGGTCGCCCGCACCCAGATCATGCCAAAGAGCAGGATGAAGACCTTGATGAACATGTAGAGTGGTCCCTGCACGACTTTCAGGAAACCGCCCACCAGCGGGATGCCGCTCAGGTCTGGTCCCAGGTAGCCGCCGAAGAACAGCGCCGCGGCAATGGTGCAGATGGCGATCATCTTGTCGTATTCCGCCATGAACAGCAGGGCGAATTTCATCCCGCCGTATTCGCTGTGATAACCCGCCGCCAGTTCCTGTTCGGCTTCGGGCATGTCGAAGGGCGCCCGGTTCACCTCCGCCAGGGTGGCGATGAGGAAGATCACCATCCCCACCGGCTGGAGAAGCATGAACCAGCCCTGGCGCTGCGCCTCGACGATGTCGATCATGCGCGTCGAGCCTGCCAGCAGGATGACCGTCACAAAGGTCAGACCCAGCGCCAGTTCGTAGGAGATCATCTGCGCCGTGGAGCGCAGACCGCCCAGCATGGCGTACTTGTTGTTGGAGGACCAGCCCGCCAGCACGATGCCGTAGACCGCGATCGAGGCGATCGACATGATGTAGAGCACGCCCACGTTGATATCCGCGATCTGCCAGGTGATGGTGCGCCCGAACAGGTTGAAAGGCTGGTCGCCGAAAGGCACAACAGCGGTGATCACCAGCGCCGGGGTCAGGGTGATGATCGGCGCCAGGATGAAGAGCAGTTTATCCGCCCGCGCCGGGGTGAACTCTTCTTTGAAGATCAGCTTGATCGCATCGGCGATCGGCTGGAACAAACCGAATGGACCAGCGCGGTTCGGTCCAATGCGCACCTGGATGCGCGCCAGCGCCCGGCGCTCATAGTAGGTCAGGTAGGCAAACCCGCCCAGGAGCAGGAGCACCCAGACGAAGCCTTTGATCAACCATTCAAGGATATTACCCAAAGTCATGGAGAACCGTCCTCATGCCTTTTGTAGGTGCACGCCCAGACCCTGCGAGTTCTGGTAGGAGGTGCCGCCGTAGTACAGGTCGGCACGCCCGATGATCGGCAGCTGTTCGTGCACCTCAGCCAGTTTGCCGAAATCGATGCCTGCAAAGTTCGGGAGCGCCAGGGCAATCCGGTCCATCACCTCGCGGGCAGAACCGCCTGCCAGCGCCAGCCCCAATTCGCCTGCCAGGCGGGCGGTGATGGCATAATCCGGCAGACTATCGCCGCATTTCGGCACCGCCGGGAGGAAGCGCTGCACGCGCCGCTCGCCCGAGGTGAAGGAGCCGTCGCGTTCCGTGACCGTCTGCGCCGGCAGGAGCACATCTGCCAGGTTGGTGGTGGCGGTTCGATAAGGGTCCTGGACGATCATGAAGGGGCGCTTTTTGCCTGCGCCGACCTTGAGCGCGCCGGCGCCAACCGGGTCCGCCGCGCCGGCAAAGATCACCACCCCGGCGCGATCGAACTCTGCCTGCAGGTCAGTCGTGGTCTGGAAACCGATCTCCAGCGCGCCCTGATCGTTGGCACGCGCCCAGACGCCGATGAGCGCATCGTTGGGCTTGCCGGAGCGCGCCCGCAGCAGGGCGGCACACGCCGCCGGCAGGTCGGGTCCGCATTGATCGCCGAAAAAGACCAGCAGGGTCTCCGCCGAATCGAGCGCGGCTTCGGAGTCCTTCGCCAACCCGGCGATCTTCTTTGCCACTTCATCCTTCTTGCAGTGCACCAGGTGCGCGGCATGACGGTCCAGGCGGGTGGGCTCGCTGTTGACGATCACCAGTCGGGCTCCGCGGTCCGCCGCCTGCTTGAGGCGCAGGTGCCAGATGGGCGCCTGGTGGTACAGGTCTGCCCCGGCAATGACGACGGTGGCACCCTTGCCCAGGTCGCCCAGGTTCGTGCCCGCGCCGGCGCCCAGGCTGGTGGTCGCCTCGCCGCCGGGCATCTGGTTGTAGAGCCGGGCTTTGCCGCCGAGATGGTCTGCCAGCGCTTTCAGGTTGAACAGGTCCTCGTTCGAGAGCCAGCCGCTGGCGATGACCAGCAGGTTCTTTTCATCCTTCAACTTCGCGCCGGCGGCGCGGATCGCCTCGCTCCAGCGCACCGCCTGCAGTTCCCCGTCGCGGCGCAGCATGGGTTGTTCCCAGCGTTCCATGTCCTTCGGGGCGTTCCAGTTGAAGCGCCCGCGGTCGCAGATCCAGATCTCGTTCACCTGCTCGTTCTGGCGCGGCATGACGCGCTTGATGACCACTTTGCCGCCCGCTTTTGCCTCGCGGCGGGTATTGAGCGTTACGTTACAGCCCACCGGGCACAACGGGCAGATGGAGGCAGCCGCCTTCATCTCCCACGGGCGTGCCCCGAAGCGGAAATCCGCCGTGGTCAGCGCACCCACCGGGCAGATATCGGTCGTGTTGCCCGAGAAGATCGAATCAAAGGGCGGTTCGGAGCGTGTGATGATATCCGTTGCCCGCCCGCGCTGGTAAAAAGCCAGCACCGGCTCCCCCACCACCTCGTCCTGGAAACGGATGCAGCGCGCACATTGGATGCAGCGCTCGCGGTCCAACCAGATCTTATCGCCCAGCGGGACATGCTTGCCGGCGTGGTGCTTCTCGCTGAACTGGAAGCGGCTCTGCGGTGAGGCATGCGCCATGGTCAGGTTCTGCAGGGGGCATTCACCCCCCTTGTCACACACCGGGCAATCCAGCGGGTGCGAGGTCAGCAGGAACTCCAGGATCTCTTTCTGACTTGCCTGCGCCTTCTCCGACCGGCTCAGTACCACCATGCCGGCGCTCACCGGCGTGGTGCAGGCGGTCTCCAGCTTGGCGCCAAAATTGATCTTTGGCTTGCCGTCCTCCATCACCGCCTGTCCGCTGGCGCGGTCGATCGCCGGGCGTCCCACCTCCACCAGGCACTGCCGGCACATGCCCACCGGCTCCATCTTGGGGTGATAGCAGAACACCGGGATATCGATGCCGGCGGATTTCGCCGCGTTCACGATCAGCGTCCCCTCCGGGACCGTAACCTCCCGCCCGTCGATGGTCAGGGAAACCATTTTAGCCATGCTTGCCTCCGCCGCTGGAGGGTTTGAAGTCATCCGGGAAGCGTTCGATCGCCGTGGTCACCGCCATGGTGGAGAATTCGCCCAGCGGGCACAGGCACTTGTTCTGCATCTGCTTCGCCACGGAAAGGAGCAGTTCGGTGTTGGCTTGCACGTCCTCACCGGCGTGGATGTGCTCGATCAGGTGCATCATCCAGTAGGTGCCCTCCCGGCAGGGAGTGCACTTGCCGCACGATTCGTGTTTGAAGAAGTGGATCGTCTTGTTGATCACCCAGTCCAGGTCCACGCTGTCATTGATGACGATGACCGAGGCGGAGCCCAGGTCGGCGCCCAGGGTGCGCACCGAGGCGTAATCCATGGGCGTAGCCCGCGTGCGGTCGGCCCCGGGGATGCCCGCCGAGGAGGCGCCCGCCGAGAGGATCGCCTTCACCGGGCGGTCGTCGAGCACGCCGCCGCCGTGGGTGTAGATCAGTTCGCGGTAGGTCGTGCCGAAGGGCAGTTCATAGTTGCCAGGCTTTTTGACATGCCCGGAGAGCGAGAAGATCTTGACCCCGGCGCTGTCGGCGGTGCCCAGCGAGCGGTACCACTCGGCGCCCTTTTCCACGATCAGCGGGACGTTCGCCAGCGTCTCCACGTTGTTCACCACGGTCGGCTTGCCGTACAGCCCGTACACCGCCGGGAAGGGCGGGCGGATGCGCGGCTGACCGCGCTTGCCTTCGATCGATTCGAGCAGGGCGGTCTCCTCCCCGCAGATGTAGGCTCCCGCCCCCAGGTGGGTGTGGATGCGCAGGTTGAATGCCGAGCCGAAGATCTTATCGCCCAGCAAGCCTGCTTTTTCCATGTCGGCGATCTTATCGTCCAGGAACTGCGCCACCTGCCAGAATTCGCCGCGCAGGTAGATGTACGCCGTCTCGGCGCCGGTGGCATAGGCGGTGATGGCAATGCCTTCCAGGAACTGGAACGGGTTGCCTGCCATGATCTCGCGGTCCTTGAAGGTGCCCGGTTCCGATTCGTCCGCGTTCGCCACCACGTAATGCGGCAGGATGTCCTTCGGGATGAAGCCCCACTTCACGCCGGTCGGGAAGCCCGCCCCGCCGCGCCCGCGCAAACCGGAGGCTTTGACCATGTCGGTCACCTCCTGGGGCTGCATGCTGGTGACAGCCTTCTTGAACGCCGCGAAACCGCCGTGCTGGCGGTAGGTCTCCAGTTGGTCGATGCCGGGGATGTCGCGCTGGCGCAGCAGCAGGTGGCTCATGACTCCACCTCCTTGCGGCTGTTCTCGATGAGCTCCAGGGTCGAGTCCACGGTCATGTTCTCGTGGTATTCGATGCCGCGCCTGCCCTGCACCTGGAACATGGGCGCCTTATCGCATGCCGCCAGGCACATCACCGCTTCCACCGTGACCAGCCCATCGGGGGTGGTGCCGCCCGGTTCGATCCCCAACCTGGCGCACAACTGCGCCAGGAATTCGTCCGCCCCGCGCAGGGCGCAGGAGATATCGGTGCACACCTGCAGGCGCAGCTTGCCTTCCGGCTTGTCGTGGTACAGGGTGTAAAACCCGATGATCTCTGCCACGTCGGTCTCGGTGATGCCGGTCATCCCGGCGATCTCCTGGATGGCATGGCGGTCCACGAAACCGTGTTCCAGCTGCGCCAGGTGCAGCAGCGGCATGACCGCCGACTGCCTGTGCTCCGGCGGGTATTTTGCCAGTATCTTCTTCACTTGCTCAGGATATTTTTCAGCCAGCATAGATCCTCACAACAGGGTCACAGAGCCTGGGTGGTCCATCTTCGGGGGCTCAGCGGTCCACGTCACCCAGCACGATGTCGATCGAGCCGATGATCGCCACCAGGTCTGCCACGAACACGCCTGGGGTCATCAGCGGCATGGCTTGCAGGTTGTCAATGGAGGGGGTGCGCCTGTGGACGCGGTACGGCTTGGGACCGCCGTCGCTCTCCAGGTAAACGCCCAGTTCGCCGCGCGGCGATTCCACCGCGCTGTAGACGTAGCCTTTGGGCGCATCGAACCCATCAGTCCACAGTTTGAAGTGGTGGATGAGCGCTTCCATGCTGGTGCCGATCTCCGAGCGCGGCGGGGGCACGAACTTGTGGTTGTTCGAGCGCACCGCCCCCAGGGGCATCTTATCCAGCGCCTGCTCCACGATCTTGAGCGATTCGCGCATCTCCTGCACCCGCACCAGGTAGCGGGCGTAGACATCACCTTCGGTGCGCACCGGCACGTCGAAGGCATACTGCTCGTAGCCGCTGTAAGGCTGGGTCTTGCGCAGGTCCCAGGCTGTTCCGCAGGCGCGCAAGCCCGGTCCGGTCATGCCGACGTTCAGGGCGTCTTCGGCGCTGATCCTGCCAATGCCCAGCGTGCGGTCGAGGAAGAGCGGGTTGCGGGTCAGCAGGTCCTCGTACTGGTCGATGCGTTTGGGCATCATCTTAAGGAATTCCCGCACCGCCGACTCGAACTCCACCGGCACATCGCGCCATACCCCGCCGGGGCGGATGTAGGTGGTCATCATGCGCTGACCAGAGACCAGTTCCAAAATGTCGAGGATCACTTCGCGTTCGCGGAAGGTGTACATGAACATGGACATGGCCGCCAGGTCGAGGGCGTGCGTACCGATCCAGACCAAGTGCGAGGCGATGCGCTGAAGTTCGGTCAGCAGGACGCGCAAAGTCTGGGCGCGCGGCGGCACATCCAGGTCCACCAGTTTTTCGACCGCCAGACAGTAGGCCAGGTTGTTGCCGACCGTGTTCAGATAATCCAGGCGGTCGGTCATCACCTCGGCCTTCTGATAGGTCTTGGCCTCCATGTTTTTCTCGATACCCGTGTGCAGAAAACCAATGTCCGGGATACAGTTGACGACGATCTCGCC
>JBFYSG010000291.1:0-3189 GCA_041301835.1 Chloroflexota bacterium
GACCAGGGCGGCTTGGAGGATACCCGCCAGTCTGCCCTGGCGCTGGTGACACTCGCCGCCCAGGGCGTCGTGCAGGTGCAAGCCATCCCCTTCGAGATCGATGTGCCTCACAGCCTCCTGCGTGCAGCAGATGAGCAGACCGTTTTCGAAGTGCATACCCGCCTGGGACTGCCCTGATCCCGACCGGTATCCAGACCGCCCAACCCCGGGCAGGGGGATATAATTCCAGCATGGCGCGCACCATCCTGCATCTTGACCTGGATGCCTTCTTCTGCGCGGTCGAAGAACTGCGCGACCCCACCCTGCGCGGCAAGGCTTTTGCCGTGGGCGGACAGCCGGACGGACGCGGCGTGATCGCCTCCTGCTCCTACGCAGCGCGGCTGCACGGTGTCCGCTCGGCGATGCCCTCCAGCCGCGCCCTGCGCCTGTGCCCCGGGCTGATCCTCATCTCCCACCACCACGGAAACTACGGCGAGATGTCCGAAAAAGTGATGCAGCGCCTGCGGGACATCTCCCCATTCGTCGAGCAGATCTCCATCGATGAGGCTTTCGTGGATCTCAGCGGCATGAGCGATGTGTTGACTGTCACGCGCCGCCTCCAGGCGGGCATCCGAACCGAACTGGGCTTGCCCTGCTCCGCCGGGATCGCCTCCAGCAAACTGGTTGCCAAGATCGCCACCGAGGTCGGGAAGAAGACCGGCAGGAAGGGCGAGCCGCCCAACGCCCTGACGCGTGTCCCGCCTGGGGAGGAAAAAGCCTTCCTGGACCCCCTGCCGGTGGAGTTGCTGTGGGGCGTGGGTCCCAAGACGGGCGAAAAACTGGCAGGCTACGGCATCCAGACCATCGGCGATATCGCCCGGCGCCCCGAAGCCGACCTGGTGCGCTGGTTCGGCGAGAACGGGCGCGACCTGTGGCGCCACGCCCACGGCATCGATGACCGCCCGCTGGTCACCGAGTATGAAGCCAAATCCATCAGCCAGGAAGTGACCTTCGCCCGCGATGTGCGCGACGACAGGGAACTGGCAGGCACCCTGCGCAGCCTCTCGGCGCAGGTCGCTCGCCGCCTGCGCAAAGCCGGGGTAGCCGGTTCGACGGTCAAGATCAAACTGCGCTGGCCCGATTTTTCCGCTCTCACCCGCCAGGTATCGCTGCCCCAGCCCACCGACCAGGAGGATGAGATCCTGCGCCATGCGCAGGTGCTGCTCGCCAGGGTGCGCCCGCCGGGGAAAGCCGTCCGGTTGATCGGCGTTGGTGTGAGCGGACTGCGTGCCCCTCTGCGTCAACTGGGATTGTGGGAGCCCGATACCGAGAAACGCCGCAAACTGCAGGCAGCCGTGGATGACCTGCAGGAGAAATTCGGCAAGAAGATCATCCACCGCGGCGAAGAGTGAGAGCATTGTCTTCCCACCATCCCAACACAAAAGATGGGAGAGGTTTCCAGAGCATGGATCACAAATTCCATCCTGTCATCCCCATCCTCATTTTCTGCCTATCCTGCCTGCCAGCCTGCCATCCACCTGCCGGTACCGATCCCCCCACCACCCCAAGCCCCACCCTGTCTACCAGTTTCACGCCCACCCTCGACCCCACGCTCGTCACCTACCTGGAGAATGCCCTGGACATCCTGCAGGAGTATTCCTATTACCGCGCCGCAGTGGACTGGGAGAAGACGCGCGCCCATGCCCGACGGCTGGCGCGCGATGCGCAAACGGTCGAGGAGATCTATCCGGTGATCAAATATGTCCTGTCCTTTGATCTGGATGATCGCCACGGCTACCTTATGCCCCCCGAACAGGTGGCACAGTACACCGATGCCGACCTGGGCGACAGCCCGCTGCCAGAGGGGATAATGATCCAGGAGCGCTTTGCCTATCTGAATATTCCCATGTTCGCCAGCGGCGACCCTGCCGTGGTCAGCGCCTATGCCACCCAACTGCAGGACATGATCCGCCAGTTGGATGCAGGACAGCCGTGCGCGTGGGTGGTTGACCTGCGCAACAACAGCGGTGGTAACATGTGGGCAATGCTCGCCGGGCTGGGTCCCCTGCTGGGCGAGGGCACATTGGGTGCATTCGACTACGGCAATGGTGTCACGGAAACATGGGTCTATACCGACGGAAGCATCTTCGAAGGTGGGGAAGAGATCACCCGCGTGACCAGCCCCGTCTACCAGATCGATGCACAGGAGGCGCCCGTGGCGGTCCTGACAGGCTGGGACACCCTCAGTTCAGGTGAAGCGGTGGCAGTTGCCTTCCGCGGTCGTCCTGAAACACGCAGTTTTGGTCAACCCACCGGCGGATATGCCACCGCCATCGAACTCTTCCCCCTCGAAGACGGCGCCCTGCTTGGCATCACCACCGCCCTTTTCGCAGACCGGGATGGAATTCTTTACACCGGTCCGGTCATACCGGATGAGGTGGTATCCACCTCCATAGGTGTGCCGGTGGGCGAGTCGATCGAAATGCCCCAGGCTGCCTTGGACTGGCTGAACAGCCTTCCTGCCTGTGCCGCCCCGTAGGATCCAGGGAGTCCCCAATGCGCGCCACCTTCCCCGTCACCGTTCACTTGCTATTCATTAAAAATAACAATATCCTGCTCTCCCGCCGCCACCAGACCGGCTACATGGACGGCTGGTACAGCCTGCCTGCCGGGCACCTGGATGGAGGCGAACCGGTCCGCCACGCCGCCGTGCGTGAAGCACGCGAAGAGACCGGGGTGACCCTCCAGCCGGAGGAGATCACATTTGCCTGCGTCCTCCACCGCTGCGAGGACCAGGAACGGGTGGATTTCTTCCTGCACGTGGGGCGCTGGCAGGGCGAACCGGTCAACACCGAGCCAGAGAAGTGTGACGACCTGCGCTGGTTCGACCTGGACCGGCTGCCGGAGAACCTGGTCCCTTACGTTCGCCGGGGGGTGGAACTCTCCCGGGCAGGCATCCCCTTCGAAGAATACGGTTGGGCGGATCTGAAGCCTTGATTCCTTGACATCTCCCTGCAACCGTGATAATCTTGCCCCCGTTGCACGCGCCGGGTCTGCCGGTACGATGGCGGATCGGGCGCAAAAATTTTATGCAGGAGAAAGAAAAATGTCAGAAGAACGCTATGTCGGTACCGTGAAATGGTTCAACGCCACCAAGGGCTTCGGCTTCATTGGTCGCGAAGAAGGCGAAGATGTCTTCGTCCACTTCTC
>JBFYSG010000294.1:0-13282 GCA_041301835.1 Chloroflexota bacterium
CGCGTCCGGCAAATATTGAGGGTCGTGGTGAGATCACCATCCGCCAACTGGTTATCAACACCTTGCACATGAGACCAGACCGGATCATCGTGGGCGAGATCCGCGATGATGCCGCTCTGGACATGTTGCAAGCCATGAATACCGGTCACGATGGTTCCATGACCACCCTGCACTCCAACTCCCCGCGCGATACACTGATGCGTATGGAGACCATGACCATGATGGCGGGCATGGAATTACCCGTCAGGGCGATCCGCGAACAGGTTTCCTCCGCCATCGATATGATTGTCCATGAAGAACGCATGCGCGATGGCTCCCGCAAGATCGTCAACATCACCGAGATCAGCGGCATGGAAGGTGACGTCATCACGATGACGGACATCTTCGCCTATGAACAAACCGGATTCGAAAACGGTAAAGTTCTGGGACGCCTGCGCCCCACAGGCTTGCGCCCGAAAGGCATGGAAAAGATCGAAGCCGCAGGCATCCACCTGCCGCCCTCGATCTTCGGTGTCGGAAGCCGGCCGCGTTGATCTGGAATTCATAATGGCTTTCAACAGGTGATCCATGACTACGTTTAGCACGCTCATGCTTATCGGTGGTGCCATCGTCGTGATCTTTTTGATCATCGGCATCGTGATGACCACCTCCGAGCGCAGGGGATTGGTGGATGACCGTTTAAAGAAATACCTGGAAGAGGAAAAGCAAGCGGATCAGGCAGGCGGCAAGGGAACCAAGACCGCCTTGACGGACTGGGTGAACAAGCGGGTAGAAAAATCATCGATCGGCGAGCGGATCTCACGCGACCTGGCACGCGCTGACCTTAAATTCAAGCCCGGTGAGTATGTCGCCTTGTATGTTATCGCCATTGTCGGCATGGGTATGATCGCCTACCTGCTTGGTGGGCGCATTTTCCTCTCTGCCATCATCGGAGGCGTCATCGGCGCTTTCCTCCCCCGCATGTATGTGAAAAGCCAGCAGTCCAAGCGGCTGGTGCGCTTCAATGACCAGTTGCCAGACATGTTGAACATGATGGTGAACGGTCTCCGGGCTGGTTTCTCGACCCTGCAAGCTATGGAAGCCGTTGCCAAGGAACTGCCACCGCCGATCTGTGATGAATTCAAGCGCGTGGTCCAGGAAATGCAGCTGGGCATCCAGATGGAAAAAGCGATGGCGAACCTGCTGCGCCGCATTCCGAGCGAGGACCTGGATTTTGTGGTCACCTCCATCAACGTCCAGCGCGAGGTTGGCGGCAACCTGGCGGAGATCATGGATATCATCTCGTTCACGATCCGTGAACGGGTGCGCATCAAGGGCGAGATCAGGGTCCTGACCTCACAGGTGACCTATTCGGGCAGGATCCTTTCGTTGATGCCAGTTTTCCTGCTGGTCATCCTTTATTTCTTAAACCGCGATTACATCATGGAAATGTTCACCCCGCAGAACATCCTATGCGGCGGGTTCGCCATAGGTCTCGCGGCCACGCTGATCGTTGTTGGGTATATCGTTATGAATAAACTTGCCAAGATCGAGGTATAAACAAAATGAATGCGATAACGATCATCATCATCCTGATCGTCGTTGGCGCCCTGGCTGGCGCAGTCCTGCTGATCGTGACCGGCATCAAGCGGGCAAAAGGTCAGGATGAGGACCCCCTGGCGGCACGCCTGGCGGAGTTCAGTCAGCGCGGCGATGTTGTCTCGCTGGAACAGATCGAACTCTCCCAACCGTTCATGGACCGGGTCATCTTGCCCATTGTGCATCGCCTGGGCGAGATGTCCTCCCGCTTCACACCCCAGCACGTGCTGGAACAAACCCGCAAGAAACTGGAACTGGCAGGCAACCCGGGACGCATCGATGCCTCCACGTTCATGGTCCTGCACTTTGTGATGGCAGGCGTTTTCGGAGGGTTGGTGCTGCTGTTGTCGCTGGGATCCAAGACCTTCACCCTGCCGGTAAAAATGCTGTTGGTGCTGGTCTTCACCCTGCTGGGTTATTTCTTCCCTGACCTGTACCTGAAGAGCAAGATCGACAGCCGGCAGAAACAGGTCCGCAAAGCCATGCCAGATGCGCTTGACCTTTTGACCATCTGCGTGGAGGCGGGGCTTGGTTTTGATGCCGCCCTGGCGAAAGTCAACGAGAAATGGGATAACGAACTCTCCATGGCGCTCGGGCGCGTGATCCGCGAGATACAGTTGGGAAAATTAAGGCGTGATGCCCTGCGGGATATGGCGGAGCGTCTTGGCATCGCGGAGATGACCAGTTTTGTTGCCGCGGTGATCCAATCGGAAATGCTGGGTGTCAGCATGGCGAAAGTGCTCCGGATCCAGTCAGACCAGATGCGGGTGAAAAGACGCCAGCGCGCAGAGGAGGAAGCCCACAAAGCCCCGATCAAGATGATCATCCCGCTGGGTATCTTTGTCTTTCCATCGCTGATGATCGTCCTGCTCACGCCTGCCGGTTTGAAACTCTGGAGATCGCTCAGCTCGCTGATCTAAGGTAAACCAACCACCTTGAACTGGATCTATCGCCTCAACCAGTGGATGTGGTGGACCCTCGACCTGCTCTATCCGCCAGCCTGCGGAGGGTGCAACCAAGCTGGCAGTCATTGGTGCCCGACTTGCCAGGATCTCGTCCGTACGCCGCCTGAACCGATCTGTGTGCACTGCGGTTTGCCCATCCATATGCCCGGTACCTGTAAAGGCTGCCAGGAATCCCCTCCGGCGTACGCCAGCATGCGTTCCTGGTTGGTATTCGAAGGACCCATTCGTCAGGCGCTCCACAAGTTGAAATATCAACGCAACAGTTCGTTGGGGCACGTCCTTGCCCGGCATCT
Organism: Chloroflexota bacterium; assembly: GCA_041301835.1. GTDB lineage: Bacteria > Chloroflexota > Anaerolineae > Anaerolineales > Villigracilaceae > UBA877. Next base: position 2,837 of record JBFYSG010000294.1, read on the forward strand.
CTTCCCATTTCTCGAGGGATTGAACTTCCCGGTGGATGTGATCGTGCCTGTCCCGCTGGGCAGGGAACGCCTGCGCGAGAGGGGTTACAACCAAGTGGCGATGGTGGCATTTCCCCTGGCGATGCTCGGGGGCTGGGACTATAAACCCGCCTGCCTGTACCGCAGCCGCGAAACTGCCAGCCAGGTGGGGTTATCGATCGCCCAGCGGCGGCAGAATGTGCAGGATGCCTTTCACGCAGACCCAAGGCTGATAGACGGCAGGGATGTGCTGCTAATCGACGATGTCGCTACAACCGGCGCAACGATATCATCCTGTTCAGGAGCCTTGCTCCAGGCAGGTGCAAGGGCGGTCCACGCCCTGACGATTGCCCGTGCTCTTCCGCACCATGGTTTAAACGTTATTTGATAGAATCCATGCCACCAGGAGGAACTTATGACTGTAGAGGTTGAGATCACTGTACGCAACATGGAATTAACCGACCGTATTAAAGATTATGTTACGAAAAAAGCATCCAGGCTGGACCGCTACCTCGCCGAGATCGATCTTGTGAAAGTTGACCTTTCCTTTGTCAAGTCTGCCAGGGATGCAAAGGATCGCCATGTGGCACAGATTACGGCACGCGGCAGGCGGGTCCTGCTGCGCACCGAGGAACGGGCAGACGACCTGTTCGCCGCCTTCGACAGCGCTGCGGATAAGATCCAGCGTCAGGCAGAGCGTTACAAGGGCAAACGCGCCCGCGGGCGCGGCGACGGGCGTTCCGCTGCCGAAGTGATCCCCGAGCCGGTCGAGGCTCCAGAAGAAGGAACCGTGATCGTCCGGCGCAAGGCATTCGACCTGATCCCCATGAACGAATCGGAAGCGCTTGAGCAGATGAAAATGCTCGGTCACGAAAATTTCTTTATCTTTTTCAACGTGCAGACCGCCACCATCAATGTCCTCTACCAGCGCCGTGACGGTACCTACGGGTTGATCGAACCCAAGGTACACTAACCCGACAGGACCCCCTTGCTGACCCGGGCGCCTTGTCCGGGTCAGTTTTCATGAGGGACTATGGATAACCAGGAATTCGACGACAACCTGTACCATCAATCCTTTGCCCAGGGCAAAATAGACTTTGATACCATCTCTGCGGCGGTGAAGCAGATCCTGCAGGCGGTGGGGGAGGACCCGCAGCGTGAAGGGCTGCTGCGGACCCCGGAGCGGATTGCCCAGATGTATGCAGAGCTCCTATCTGGTTACCTTGTCGATCCCATGAAGGAAGTCAATGGGGCGATCTTCGAGGTGCAGTATGATGAGATGGTGCTGGTGCGGGATATAGAATTTTACAGCCTGTGCGAGCACCACATGCTTCCATTTCTCGGGCGTGTGCACGTGGCATACATCCCGCGTGGCAAGGTGCTGGGTTTGTCCAAGATCCCCCGGATCGTGGACCTGTTCGCCCGGCGCCTGCAGGTGCAGGAACGCATGACACGCCAGATCGCTGATTTCATCCGCGACCTGCTTGCGCCGCAGGGTGTGGGTGTGGTGGTCGAGGCAATGCATCTATGCATGTCCATGCGAGGGGTGCGAAAACATAACGCCCGCATGACCACTTCTGCCATGCACGGCGCTTTCCGTGCCAATCTTGCCACGCGCCAGGAATTCCTGGCGAACATAGCCCGGGGGGCGTCACCCCTGCAAGTCTGATGGGCTGACCGGGCGTTCGATCTCCACCCCGGCAGAAACTGCCCCGCTGAGTGCGCCGGGTTTTTCCACCCGCACCCTGACCCTCTTCACCCCGCTTCGCTCCAGGCACAGGCGGGCGATATCCTCTGCCAGCGCTTCCAGGGTATAGCGGCGCGCCGCTTTGACCAGGACTCGGATCGCCTTTGCCAGGGCGGCATAATCTACACTGTCATTGAGGTCGTCGCTGATTGCTGCCTTGCGTATATCCGTGTACACGCTGACATTGACCAGCACAGCCTGGGGGGTTTTTCGCTCGCGGTCGCGTACCCCAATGATGGCGCGGATGTGCAGGTCACGGATGAAGATCCTGTCCATCATCGACCCTCCGTTCTGCAGGTTCCTGGTGCTTGCGCTCAAGGATCCAGAGACCAGCAGCCAAAACCAGCCAGGCAAGCACCTGGTCCTGGCGAAAGCTGTTGAAGACCAGGCTGCTGTCACCGCGCCAGGTCCCCAGGAACAGGGCTGCGCCGGCGCTCAGGGAGGCAAAGAGCAGGAACACCTCTCCCGGCGGGGCAGATCTGCCAAACCTCCGCCAAAGGACGAACAGGATGATCAGCGCCGCCAGGGTTTCATAGACCTGGCTGGGGTGGCGCGTCTCGCCCCACAACTGGATGCCCCAGGGGAGCGAGGTCGGGGCGCCAAAGGCGCTGCCGGAAGCGAAGTGCGCCAGACCCAGGAAGACCAGGAAGAGTGCCAATGCCGGTGTGAAGGCGTCCAGTGCGCTCCAGAAGGGGATACGCTTCCGTTGCCCGTAGACCAGCAGGGCGAGCAGCGCGACCGCCATGCCGGCGAATGGATCGAGCAGTGAGGCGTCCAGGCTCAGGATGCTCCACGGGGAGGACTTGAAGGAAGCGAAATGCTGGAAGAAGAACGAGAGACGGGCGCTGAGCAACCCTGCGCCGAGGGCGATGAAGGTCAGGTTGTATAAATGGTTGGCAGTTACTCTGTGCGGATCCAGGCGCCGTTCCGCCAGTAGTAAGCCCAGGTAAATACCCAACAGGATCAGCAAGCCGGGGGTCCTGATCGCCAGGGGACCGATCTGCAGGATGGGGAACATCAGGGCAGATCCTCCAGCAGGGTTTCCACCCTGGCGCGCAACCCCGCCACGCTCATCGGTCCTCCGACAACAACCTCGCTGATCCTGCCATCCGCGGCGATCAGGAAGGTGGTCGGCAGGGAAGCGATCTCATACAAGCGCTGCACGCTGCCGTCCACATCCAGCAGGATGGGAAGCGACAGCCCGATCTCATCGCGGAAGGCGAGCGCGTCGGACAGGGTATCCTGGTTGGTGGTGTTCACTGCCAGCACTTCGATCCTGCCGGCGTACTCGTCGTTGACTGCCTGGAAGGCGGGCATCTCGGCGCGGCAGGGAGGGCACCAGGATGCCCAGAAGTTCAGGATGACGACTTTCCCGCGCAGATCAGCAAGCCGGACGGTCTCATCGGTGGTGGTTTGCAAGCTGAAATCAGGCGCCAGGAATCCCGCTTGCGGCGCAGGTATCGTCCCAGCAGTGACATCATCGGGATCTGCCCGGCTGAGCCAGATCCATACCAAGCCCAGCAGGAGGATGGAGATCAACAGGAGGCGGCGCGGAATCAGTTGCATTCGTTCCATTTTTGTTCTAAACTATGGGTGGCAGTTTACCACATCTTGCGGACCGGACTATGGTGTACACACCTGGAATCTACCTCGGTATCGACCCCACTGCCAGCCGTTTCCCCTATACCTGGGCTGTGCTGGATGAAGACTGCCACCTGCTGGCATTGACCGGCGGTGAGGTGGAGGAACTGCTTGCCTTTCTCGAAGATCAAGGTTCCTGCCTGGCAGCGATCAACGCGCCTGCCGGACCCAACCGGGGTTTGGTGCGCATGAAACTGATGCAGGCGCAGGTTTCCGCCAACCTGCGCGGAGCGGATATGCGCCTGGTGGAGCATCTGCTGCGCGAGCGCGGCATCTCGGTTCCGCCCACACCCTCGCGCCGTGAGAATTGCGCCGCCTGGATGCAGATGGGCTTCCTACTCCACGAGCGCATGGCGCAGGCGGGCTTTACCCGCTATCCCGGCGGCGAAGCAGGCAGGCAGTGGATCGAAACGAACTCGCATGCCGCCTTCTGCACCCTGCTGGGAAAGATCCCCCTGCCCAAGCCCACTCTGGAAGGTCGCCTGCAAAGGCAGTTAGCCATCCATGAAAAAGGCGGTGATATCGGCGACCCGATGGAATTCTTCGAAGAGATCACGCGGCACAAGCTCCTGCACGGCAGCCTGCCCATGGAATATATCCGCAGTGCCGAGGAATTGGATGCCCTGGTGGCGGCATTCAGCGCCTGGATGGTCATCAATCTCCCCGGCGAGACCATGCTGCTGGGCGATGGCGAGGAAGGTCAAATGGTCCTGCCGGTGAAGGTGCTGGTCGACCACTATAGCTAAGCGCGGCGCGAGTGATGGAAAAATGAAAACTGCCGGAGAAGCCTCCGGCAGTTTTTTGGTTGCGCGATCTACAAACGGACCACCGCTCCGCAATACTCACAGGTGATGCTCTCCTGCCCGCGCAGGACGACGTTCTTCATCACCGCCCCGCAGGATGGGCACTGCGTTGGGGCGGCTTTGACCTTGTCCATTGCCGCCTGGTCGATCGGCACCGCCCGGTCCTGGTCGAATTCCCTGCCCTTGGCGCGGTTCAGAAGTGCCTGCCAGGCTTCACAATCCCGCCAGATGTGCAGGTGTGCCATCTCCAGGGCTGCACCGGGCTGGAAGCGGATTTCGATATGGTCCTCGTTCTTCAGCATGCCCTGCTTGCTGGTGGTGATGGTATCCAGCAGCGCCACGGGCACCTCCCACTGAAGCGACTGCATCTTCTGTTTGGCGGTGGCGATGAAAAGGACTTTCTTCGTGGCGACCTCTTCCTTCTGCTCGAACAGCAGGCGCTGATCGGTCAGGAAGAGCACACCCTCGGGGTCGTCCTTCTGTTCCTTGCCGGTCTTGCACCACACGGCTTTCACGGCGGCGATACCGCCTTCGGTGGGTAATAGTTGGAATGAGGCTTCGCCCAGGTTGGTCAACAGGTATTCGATCTCGGTCAGGCGGCTCTCGAAATTTCGGAACTGGCTCTCCACCTGGTTGTACATGCCGTCGATGGTCTTTTCAGCAGCGGATACCTTGTCCTCCAGCATCCTGACATTCGATTGGATTGTGGAAAGCAATGGGCGTGCCGCGGCCGGGTTGCGCGCCGCCGTGGCAAGCTGGGTCATCTGCGACTCGATCGGTCGGATGGATGTCTGTAGATTGGCGGCTTGCACCGCGATCTGCTGGGAGATGGATGGGTGCACCCCGGCCCACTGCTTTGCCAGGATGGCAGCCTGCTCCTCCAGTTTTGCCTCAAAAACAAAGCCTTTTGCCCGCAGTGCGGCGATGCGTTGCGGCGCGTTGGTAATTTTGGTTTGCAGGTCTTCCACCGCATCACGCACCCGGCTGAGGCGGACGCTTTCCTGCAGGGATCCGATCTTGGTTTGCAGGGAACTGATATCGCTGGCAAGCTGTTGGGCGGGGCTGGGGGTCGTCATGGTTTCTCCTTGTGATGGAATTCAGGTCGCATCCATTATGGCACACTTGCGTTGGAATCGCAATCGGATTCCAGTTGCCAATGGTACAATCCGTTCCAGGAGATGAACCATGATCATAGCCGTTGCTTGCGACCATGCGGGGTATGTGTTGAAAAGTCCGATTCTGGCGGTGATACAACGCCTGGGATTTGAGCTACTGGACTTGGGGACGGATACCCAGGACCCGGTGGATTACCCGGACGTGGTCGAAAAACTGGGCAGGAAGATCCAGGCAGGCGAAGCCCAGCGCGGCATCCTGCTGTGTGGATCCGGGGTGGGGGCGTGCATCGCGGCGAACAAAATGAAAGGCGTTTACGCCAGCGTTTGTCATGATGTGTACAGCGCCCATCAGGGGGTGGAACATGACGACATGAATGTCCTGTGTCTTGGGGCGCGCGTCATCGGGTCCGAACCGGCGCGGGAGATCGTGGCAGCCTTCCTTGGCGCCCGCTTCCTGGGTGCGGATGCCGGGCAGGAGCGCCATGCCAGGCGCGTCAAGAAGGTCAGGGCTCTCGAGAACCGGGACGGGGCATGAATCCGATCAACCAACTAGCCTCACTGGGGCAATCCATCTGGTACGACAACATCCAGCGCAGCCTGCTGCAGAGCGGCGAATTGGCGGCGATGATCGGGCGCGGCGAGATACGCGGCGTCACCTCCAATCCATCCATATTCCACAATGCCATCGCACGTTCGAGCGATTACGACGCCGCGCTCCAGCCGATGGCTTGGTCGGGCTGGGATGCCGAAGCGATCTTCTGGCAGCTGGTCACGGAAGATATCCGCCAGACGTGCGACCTCTTCCTACCGCTGTACCAGGAAACCTCAGGGGGCGATGGTTTTGTCTCGCTCGAAGTGCACCCGGCACTGGCGCACGACACCCAGGCGACCCTCGCCCAGGCGCAGCATCTGTGGGAGCGGGTCGGGCGCCCGAACCTGATGATCAAGATACCTGCCACGCAGGCAGGTCTGCCTGCCATTCGCGCCGCGATCGCGGCGGGGATCAACATCAATGTCACGCTCATCTTCTCGATCGAGCGTTATCGCGAGGTGATGGCGGCATACCTGGCGGGGCTGGATGAGTTCTTCGCCCGCGCATCACAGGGAGCCGGGAAGAGCATACCCGCATCGGTAGCCTCTTTCTTTATCTCGCGCATGGATTCCAAGGTGGACGCTCTCCTGCCGCAGGGCTCGCACCTGCGCGGCAAGGCGGCGATTGCCAACGCTAAACTGGCTTACGCTGCCTTCCGTGAGACCTTCAGCGGCGCGCGCTGGGAGAGCCTGGCACGCGCCGGGGGCAGGTTCCAGCGTCCGCTCTGGGCATCCACCAGCACCAAGAACCCGGCATATCCCGACACGCTCTACGTGGATAACCTGGTCGGACCCGATACGGTCAACACCGTGCCGCCCCAGACGCTTTCAGCCTGCCTGGATCACGGCAAGGCTGCATTGACCATTTCCACGGGGCTCGATGAGGCGAACACCCTCCTCGCGGCGCTGGAATCCGGCGGGATATCGCTTGCGCGCGTGACCGGGGAGCTGGAAACCGAGGGTGTGCGCATCTTCCAGGAAGCCTTTCAAGCGATGCTTGCCGCCATTGAGGAACGGCGCAGGACTGCGCTGCGATCGCTGGGTCCGCTGAGTGAGCCAGCCGCCCGGCGGGTGGCAAGCCTGGATGTGCAAGGGGTCCCGCAGCGGTTGTGGGACGGAGACCCCGCCCTGTGGACGGAGGATGCAGGCGGTCAGGCAGAGATTCGCAAACGCCTGGGCTGGCTGCGACTGCCGGAAGATCCTCAGGCGCGCCTTCCCTCCATCCAGTCGTTTGCCGGGGACATCGCCCGGGCAGGGATCGAACGCTGCCTGCTTCTCGGCATGGGCGGTTCGTCCCTGGCGCCGGAGGTGATGTCACTCGTCTTTCAAGACCCTGCCGAAGGCGCTTGTGGAAGGCGCGCCACCTTCGCCATCCTGGATTCGACCGACCCGGCACAGGTCAGGCAAGCAGGGCAGGAATTCCCACCCGCCGAAAGCCTGTACCTGGTTTCCAGCAAATCGGGCGGCACAGTGGAAGTCAATGCCATGCTGGAGCATTTCTGGCAGGTCTCCGGGGAGGATGGATCGCGTTTCGTTGCCATCACCGATCCCGGTACCAGCCTGGAAAGCCTGGCAAACCTGCGTAAATTCCGCGCCACGCGGCTTGCCGATCCCTCGGTTGGCGGGCGCTTCTCGGTGTTGGCTGATTTCGGGCTGCTGCCGATGGCACTGATGGGATACGATGTCCGCAAGTGCCTGGAGTCTGCTGCCGGCATGATGAATGAGTGCCGCGCAGAGTTCCCCGCGGCTCGCAACACCGGTTTGGTGCTGGGTGCGATCCTGGGCGAGGCTGCCCTGGCAGGACGCGACAAACTCACGATCCTCTCCGATCCGCAGTGTGCTGCGTTCGGCTCCTGGTTGGAACAGTTGATCGCCGAATCGTCCGGCAAGCAGGGTCGGGGCATCGTGGTCGTGGATGACGAGCCGCTCATGCCTGCCTCGTCTTACCAGGACGATCGCCTGTTCGTTTACTTCAAGGTGGACGGCAGGCATGCCAGCCTGGCAGCCGATCTCCTCGCTGCCGGACACCCGGTGCTGGAATTCCCGGTTCCGGATGCCAGAAGTCTGTTCGCTGAATTCTACCGCTGGGAGGTAGCCACGGCTATCGCCTGTCATATCCTGGGCGTCAATGCCTTCGACCAGCCGGATGTGCAGGACAACAAGGAGCGCACCCGGATCAAGATCGATGCGTACCGCAACGGTGTATCCCTGGACGATGCGGAACCGCTGATCGCCAGCCGGAATGGGCGCGGCTACAGCAACCAGGACCTGCGCGGGAGCGATCTTTCAGAACTTATGGAGGACTTCCTGGGCCTGGCTCGCCAGGGGGATTACATTGCCATCAACGCCTACCTGCCGCGCAACCCGCCCATGCATCGATCCCTGACCGATCTGCGTACGAGGATCCTGGTGCGGACGGGTTGTGCCACGACGCTTGGGTTTGGTCCGCGCTTCCTGCATTCGACCGGGCAACTGCACAAAGGGGGTCCTGCCAGCGGTTTGTTCCTGCAGATAACGGCAGACCCGACCGAGGACCTCGAGATCCCGGCTTTGGGGGCGGAGACCGGCAAGCTCTTGACGTTCGGCGCGCTGGAACGCGCCCAGGCTTTGGGAGATTACGAGGCCCTACAGGCGCGCGGGCGGCGCATCCTGCGCCTGCACTTCCCCTCCTGGCAGGCTGTTACCGCCTGGATCGAAACCCTCAGTGGTACCAATGGATGACCCCCCTATCAAATTTGTAGGGGAGACGGGTTGTCTATTCCGTTATGATAATAGATGAAAATGAAAGGGCGAACTATTATCCTCGTGCTGCTGCTCAGCGCGGAGTTGGCGGGATGCGTGCTCCCGCCTGCGCTCGCGCCTTACCTGCCGTTCATCCCGACGATCACGGCAGACGCCAGCCCGGATGATCCCACCCCGACCAACCCCGGTGCCACGACAGGAACACCTTTCCTGCCGGTGGAGAATACACACACGTTCACGCCGTCTGCGACTGCAACGCTGACCCTGACCCCTTCGGCGACGGACACATCCACGCCAACGGAAACGCTCACGCCCACGCTTTCGCTCACGCCCAGCCTGTCGCCAACAGCCTCGCTTTCACCCACCATCACCCGAACGCCGACCATCACGCGGACCCCGACCATCACCTACACACCGACCGAATCGCGCACGCCGACACTGACCCGTACACCCACCATTACCTTCACGCCCTCGCACACGCGCACCGCCACGCTGACCGTTCCTGCTACGCTGACCCGCACACCAACCCCCACGCGCACCACGACCTACACACGCACCTCAAGCCGGACAGCCACGCTTACACCGCTCCCCTCCAGGACCTACACCGCCACGGATACCCGCACACCGACCGAAACCCCACTGCCTTCGGCTACCTTCACGATCACCGAGACTCCCACCATCACCCAGACGCCAAGCATCACCCAGACGCCCACCATTACCTCCACCTACACCGCCACGAGTCTCATTCCCCCGACACTCACGCGCACCCCCACGCGCACGCCCACCCGGACCTCGACGCGCACGCCGACCCGCTCCCTGACCCCGGTGACGGGCTGCGCGCCGGTCTATGATCCCGGCCTCGAGAGCCAGGTGGTGGCATTGATCAACCAGGAACGCCTCAACAATGGCTTGCCGGCGCTGACCGTGCAGCCGGCGCTGACTGCCGCTGCCCGGGGGCACAGCCAGGACATGGCATGCAATGCCTTTTTCAGCCATATCGGCAGTGATGGCTCAACCACACGGGATCGGGTTACCAGGCAGGGTTACAGCACCATATGGGTGGGCGAGAACATTTACGGTGGGATGATGAGCAGCCCGTCGGTGATAGTCACCTGGTGGATGAACAGTGCCCCGCACCGGGCGAACATCCTGAACACCAATTACACATCCATTGGGATCGGCTATGTGTATGTCAGCACAGCCCCGTATCAGAAATACTGGACAGCCGTATTTGCCCAGCCGTAACCGGTGATAAGGCATGTTCATCTGTGGGGGGAAAAAAGACGATTCCTGTTCTTAAACAGGCTCTTTCCTGATACGGGCTTTGAACGCCCGCTCTTCGTGCCGGAAATACGCCTGGAACAGCGACCTGATCCTCGTCAGACTATCGAGCAGCGCGCCCACGAGTCGGCGGACAGGACCAGGGTCGGGCGGCAGGCTGATATAAGGAGTGAAGTCCACGCTCCGGTCACCTATCTCGAAGAGGTATCGTCCCTGCCTGCGCACCGCCGGAGTGCGTGCCAGGAAGGTGCGCAGGTCATCCTTCCCGCCAGCGCTCAGCCACGACGGGATATCCGAGGTCGCCTTGAAGTTGCATACTTCCGCCAGGTCCTGCAGCAGCGCCCGCTGTCCGGCATCCAGGTTGATCTGGCGCGTGCGGAAATAGACCACGTCCGGATCTGTGTGCAGGAGCGGTGCCAGCCACAGGCGGTGCAGGCAGGTCCGCAGGGCGTTGCGGGCGCCGGGCGTGGTGAAGTTCATCAGCAGATCTTCATCGCGCCTGGACGAC
>JBFYSG010000296.1:0-4718 GCA_041301835.1 Chloroflexota bacterium
TTCGCCATCCAGGTAGGCATTCAGCAGGTTGTGCATATCTTCATGCATATTCATACTCCCTGTGTACGCTCTGAGCCTTGAGCAGGTCGCGCAGGCGGGTGCGCGCATAGTTCAAACGGGACATGACCGTGCCCAGCGGGATGTCGAGCACCGAGGCGATCTCCTGGTAGGAGAGTTCGCCGTACTCGCGCAGCACCAGCACCGTGCGCGCCGCTTCCGGCAGCGAATCCATCGCCTTCTGCACGAAGGCAACCTGTTCTCTTTCGATGACCACCGCTTCGGGGTCCGGTGCCTGATCTGTCAGCATTTCCATTCTCTCATCTTCCAGGCTGTCTTCGCTGCGCCGGCGCAGGACATCCAGGGCGGCGTTGACAGCAATGCGGTAGAGCCAGTTCCGCAGGGGTGATCCGGGGCGGAAGGATGACAGGTTGATCCATGCCCGCAGGAAGGCTTCCTGTGCCATATCCTCCGCCAGGGCGGTGTCCCCGCACAGGCGGTAGACCACGTGGACGACACCCGGGTAATGGAAGCGTACCAGCTCGCCATAGGCGGCGCGGTCGCCGTTGCGGGCTTGTTCCACAAGTTCCAGTTCATTTTCCGCGCTCTGGTTCAGTGCCACGCATCTCCTCTTTCTACAATCGTTATACGAGGTTTGGTGTTATTTTATTCGGAATCACAACCCGGCAGGCAGCGGGTACAATTAGGTCATTCCTCCCGAAGGAGACACCGATGAATCCCTTCCTCGCCTTGTTCATCACCCTCGTGGTCGCCCTGGTCGAGATCCGCACACTGGATTTCGCCGCCCACCGCGGCTGGATCGAGAGCCGTTTGAGCCGCAAACTGATCCACATCCTCACCGGTCCGCTGTTCGTGCTCTGCTGGCTGTTCTTCCCGGATGATGTCTGGTATGCCCGCTGGCTGGCGGCGCTGGTGCCGCTGTTGTTCACGGTGCAGTTCGCGCTCATCGGGCTGGGCATCGTCAAGGACGAAGCCTCGGTCAAAGCCATGTCCCGCTCCGGCGACCGCCGCGAGATCCTGCGGGGTCCGCTGTTCTACGGCATCATCTTCGTGGTGATGACCCTGGTCTACTGGAAGACCTCTCCGATCGGCATGACCGCCCTGATGTTGATGTGCGGCGGCGACGGGCTTGCCGATATCATGGGACGCGGGCTGAAAAGCGGGTCACTGCCCTGGAGCAAGGGCAAGACCTGGTTCGGCTCGCTGGGCATGTTCCTGGGCGGTTGGGTCCTCTCGGCCTTCATCCTGGCGATCTTCATCGCCCAGGGGGTCTTCGCGGGTCCTTTCAGCGCCACCCTGCTGCCGCTGACGCTCCTGGCGTTGGTCGGGACGCTGGTGGAATCGCTGCCCCTGAAGGACGTGGACAACATCACCGTGACCCTGGCGGCGGTTCTGCTCGGGCACCTGGTCTTTTAACACAACCGCCCTCGAGCGGAGCCATCTGCTCGAGGGCGCTGATCCCGATCCCCTGGAGGCTCACTCCGCAAGGATCCATTCCTGCGGATCCACCCCGCCGTCCTTTTCATCGGCAAGGGCAAGGATGCGCTGGACGATCTCATCCGTTATGTGCATGCCTGTCTGCTTGAGGCGCTTGACATAGGGGATGACCGAGTCGATGTGCCCGGCTGCCTTGGCTTCCAGCAGGATCTGCAGGGTGCCCCAGTACTGGATCCCGACCTGGTGTGCCGCCTGGCGCCCGATGGGCTCGTCAATCAGCACGACGCACTCGCGCGTCTCGAAAGCCAGGGCGATCGCCGCCACCTCGCCGGAACTGAGGTCCAGGGCGATCCATACCGAGGGAATGGTGAGCTGGGGGTCTTTGTATTCGACCCAGGGCAGGTCGAAGGGGCTGGGGACGTTGTAGCCCAGGAAGCGCGCGTCCAGCAGGTCCTCCAGCACCACCGAAGGCATCCAGATCTGTTTGAAGAGCTTGGGCAGCAGGTCGAGGGCGCCGATGCGGTGCAGGTTGATGATCGGGGCGACGCTACTTGACGCTTTTTCCATGCGCTTTTTCCAACTCGGTCAATTCCGCCTGGAGCGGGAAGACCTTGTAAAAGCCCAGGCTGAAGAAGAATTCCACGTGCGATATGCCCGCCAGGCGCGCGGCGCGCTCGGAGGAGAGCCTGCCCGCTCCGTATAACTTGGCTGCCAGCATGACGGGGATCTCGCGCCAGACAGGCAGTTCCAGACGCGTGAGCGGTTCCCTGCTCAGCTCGTCGGCTTGCTGTCCTGTCTTGCGCCTGTTGTATCGGACCATGATTTCCCAAACGATGAAATGAAAATGACCGTTCTATTTTACAGTATAAACGCCAAATCGGGGGCGTTCTTCAAGCCCGCGCCTGGCGGGGGCGCGGGTCGCGCACCAGCCAGAAAAGCAGCACCGCGATGACCAACCCGCCCACCGCCGAGACCATGAAGGTCGCCTGGAAGGAGACGGCGTCGGCGATCCAGCCGCCGATGAGCGGGGCGATGATGGTGAAAGGCGCCACCAGGGTGTTGGACAGCCCGATATAGGTGGGGCGTTCGTCTTCGCTCCCGAATTCCATTGTGATCGCCATGCCAATGGTCCAGTAGGCGACATTCGCCAGCCCGGCAAGGATGATGACCGGGTACAGCCAGCCGATGCCCTGCGCGCCCCAGGCAAGCAGGGAACTGAGCGTCACCGAGAGCGAACCCGCGATGAGCATGGCGCGGTGCCCCAGGCGGTCACCCAGCCAGCCCATCACCAGGTTGGCGACCGTCTGGGTGATGGTCAGGGCGGCGGTCAGGAAACCGGCGGTGAGTGCGTCCATGTCGAAACGGCGCAGACCGTATACGATGTAGAAGGCGAAGCCCATGGTGGAGAACTGCGAGAGCAGCCGCACGACCAGGAAAGCGGTGAAGTTGCGGTCGCGGCGCAGGAGTTCCAGCCACACCTTCCACGGGGCGGAGGAGCGCGGCGGGATGACCTTCTGCTCATCCGCCGGTTCTCGCGTGGATCCGAGAAAGAGCATGGAAATTGCCATCGCTGAAAAAGCGAGCAGGAAACAGACGGCAAAGCCGAGGCTGTCATCCATGTTTTCAAGGATGAAACCCGCTGCCACCGCGGTCATGCTGATAAAGATGTTCGCCAGTGCAGACTGCGCGCCGATGAAACTGCCGCGCGCCGTGGGCGGGATGATCTTGGCGATCAGGCTCTGCCAGGCGTTGGCGGTCAAGCCCGCCCCCAATCCCTGCCAGATGAGCATCAGGAAGGTGAGCAGCAGGGCAAGGCGGTTGCCCAGCAGCCCCAGGAACAGGGCTATAAGCATCAGCCCCAGGTAGGGCAGGCGCTCGTGAGCCGTGATCCACATCACCATCGGCTTGAAACGCCGCAGGCGCGAGACCGCACCCGCCATGAACAACTGGGGCAGCTGCCAGCCAACGGAGTGGATGGCGGGGATCAGTCCGATGAGCAGTGCCGAATCGGTCATGCGGCTGACGAAGAGCGGGATGATGGTGCCAAAGGAGCCGAAGCCCCAACCCATGCCGAAAAAACCTCCATCCAGCAGGTTGACGAGGATGTTGTGCTTCAGGTCCTTCTGGGTGGTTTGCTCGAGTTCCGGCATACGCGCCCGATTGTACCACCGCGCATCCCGTTCGCCCGCGCCGGGCGCATGCACGGGGAGGCGAGGGTCACCGGAAAGTCCTGCTTGTAATATCTAAATGGGCATGCTATCCTATTCTAAATTCTGTCCACCCGGTGTTGCCTGAGAAAGGACAGAGCATGCGGTCTGACTGGGACAAGGCTCCAGTACGCAAAAGACTGGAAATTGCTTCCATCGTGATCTTTGCGGTCCTTGCCGGCGCGCTCCTGGTTGCCAGCATCGTCACCACCCGCTCCCCGCTCCCCACCACCATCGAAGACCCCGCTGTAACAGCCCTGGCGAGCGCGATGCCCGACGATGGCTGGGCGCCTCTGCTGGTCCATTTCAGCGCCTACGGAAGCGCCGCCGAGGGGGCAGCGATCGTGCGCTATGAATGGGACCTGGACGGCGATGGGAGTTACGATTTCGATGCCACCGCCGAGGGGGGCTACACCAGTTACCTGTACTCCCACGAGGGTGAATACAACATCCACCTGCGGGTGACCGATTCGCTCGGGCGCTCTGGCACCGACCAGGTGACGGTGAGCGTGCGCCTGCCCGCCTCGAGCAGCGTTGATTACTGGACTGTCTTCGATGATACCCGCGTGCGGCGCATCGATATCCGCCTGACCCAAGCCGATTGGGACCTGATGTGGGTCGACCTGATGAGCAAGACCATGGTGCCCGCCGATGTGGTCATTTTCGGTGAATCCCTGGAGCAGGTCGGCTTGCGCATGCGCGGGCAGTTCTCCCTGCTCAATTCCGGTGAGAAAAAACCCTGGGTGATCGATACGGATGCCTATGTGGACGGGCAGGAGTTCCACAACCTGCGCCAGTTGCTCCTGCTCAACAGCATCGGCGACCCGAGCCTGCTTTACGAGAAACTGGCGTACGAGATGATGGCGTTCGCCGGGCTTCTGGCGAGCCATACCGCCCATGTCGAAGTATGGATCGACCTCAGCAATGACGACCTGCCGGCTACCTTCTGGGGCGTCTACCTGATCGTCGAGCGGGTGGATAACAAGTACCTGAGCAACCGTTTCGGACCCGATAGTCTGGGGGGTAATCTATACAAAGCCAACCATGCCGCCCGCG
>JBFYSG010000297.1:0-9346 GCA_041301835.1 Chloroflexota bacterium
CACTGTTGCAGGATGAGCGCCTGCCTGCTCTGCCAACTGGGTGGCAGAAAGGAAGGCTGCTTTGGTGGGATTGGAAAAAAGGACCTTAACCAATTGCTTCTCAGCAGGGGTAAGTTTTTCCTGGTACTTTTCAAGGATCATTTGGAGTCTCATAAGTAATCATCAGTATAGCGCAATTTATATTTCAAGTCAATAGAATTATGAAATATTTATTGCATTCTGCTTTACAGCTGGAAAGGTATGATTCTGTCCTCCCCCTGCATCCCCGTGTGGATTTTTCTCACGAGAAGGCTGCCATCCTGGTCGCTTGGTTAACCGCCCAAGGATATAAGATGATTTCCAACGGAGCCGATACAACCACCTCTACCCTCTCGTGTTTGTATCATCCCTGGATACAGCACCACTTTGTCCTCTGCATTATTGCCCCTGCGATCTTCAAGGATGCTGTGTTGCGCGCACGTGCCTGAAAACCACAACCTCTCGGGGTGGGGGGCATGATGTGCCCCGAACCCCATGCCGAGACTCGCTGTCCGAATTCATGTCCGAACATCAAATTCCCCCCTTGTGATACAGAACATTTGTGCTATAATAAACTCGTATCTACGCACACAAGCCAAATATTTCTTGATTCTGTCATTGCGAGGAGCGTTTTTTTGCGACGAAGCAATCTCGAACTTGGCATATATTCTCTTTGAAAGGCAGATTGCTTCGCCAAAGAACGGCTCGCAATGACACCTGTGAGTAGGTACATAAACCCGGGCGGCGGCACATCACACCTGCCCTGGCGGTCTTGGTCACTATAGTCCCAGAAGCGCAGCGAGTGGGAGGGTCGCCGCCTTATCGTTTAACCACCGGAGCGCACCATGATCCCTGCATCCTATTCCTTTACCCTGCCCCGCGAAGCGTCCTCGCGAAGCACATTCGCAGGAGTGCCTTGGGGGATGTGTCTGTATCTTTCCACCCCATTCGTTCCTCCCGTTCCTCAAAAATGGAACGCGATTCCTCTGTCATCGCCAGCTACACATCCTCAAGCGCAGGACGTTGTTCCTCGTTGTTTTGTGACAGCTTTTGCCCCCAAGACCGCCCGCCGCTCTTCGTCCCGAAGGTTCTCCCCCAACCCCTCTCGCAGGTCATCCTCCCTTCGGGATGTTACGCCCATCCATGCACCCCATCCACACCCATTTGTTCCTCTTGTTCCTCCAAAATGGAACGCGAGTCAATGTTAAAGAAACCCGCCTCCCCTCATCAGCCTCACCTCATGTTGTTCATTGAACGGATCGGACCATTGGGAAGACCACTCGTAGGGGCGCGGCATGCCCAGTCACCCGCTCATCTACCCCCACACGCCTGCCACCGGGGACCCGCACGTGGGGCACTTGCCTTCCTTCGTCACCCGCACGTCGCCGATGAAATACCCCCTGCGCTCCACCAGCGGGGCGCGGCACCCCGGGCAGAAGGTCGTCTCGTACTCCTCCACGCGCCCCGGCAGGTTGCCGGCATAGACGTAGCGCAGACCCGCCTCGCGCCCGATATCCGCCGCCCGCAGCAGCGTCGCCGCCGGCGTGTTGGGCGTCTCCTGCATGTGGTAGTCGCCGTGGAAAGCGGTCACATGCCAGGGGATATCGGGCGAGACCGAGGCAAGGAAGCGGGCGGCATCCCACAGTTCGGCGGGGCTGTCGTTGAAGCCCGGCACCACCAGGGTCACCACCTCCACCCACAAACCCATCTCCCGGGCGCGCCGGATGGTGTCCAGCACGTTCTGCAGCACACCGCCCAGGCGGCGGTAGTTCCTGTCCTGCATGGACTTCAGGTCGATCTTCATCCCGCTCAGGTGCGGGCGCAGGTAATTCAGCGCCTCGGGCGTGGCGTTGCCGTTGGAGACGATCACACACTTGATGCCCTGCCGGTTTGCCAGTTGGAAGATCGCCGCCGCCCACTCGCTGGTGATGAGCGGTTCGTTGTAGGACGAAGCCAGTACCTGCGCCCCGGCGCGGCGGGCGGTCGCCACGATCTGCTCCGGGCTTACCTGGCGGATGGCATAGCCCGCCTCGTCCGCCGCCGGGTCGCGCAGCGTTTGCGAACTCAGCCAGTTCTGGCAGTAGCCACAGTGCAGGTCGCAGCCCAGCATGCCGAAGGTCAGCGCCGTGGACCCGGGCAGGAAGTGGTAGAACGGCTTCTTCTCCACCGGGTCGGCGTTGAGACCGGCGACATACCCCCACGGCAGGCGCAACCCCTTCCCGTCATGGAAGCGCACCTTGCAGATGCCGCGCCGCCCCGGGCGCACCAGGCAGCGATGCCCGCAGGCGGTGCAGCGCACCGCGCCGTCCTCCTGCGGCAGGACGAGTTCGGCGGGGGCGGTCAGTTGATCCAGCCTGTCGGCGAGCGTGCTCATGCGTACCTGCCTCTCAATTAAGATTGTATCCTGATTCCGCGCTTTTGTACCCGCCGCCTGGGAGAGGCTATAATCGGGGAAAGGAAAAACAAAGGAAAAAATAATGAAACCAGACACCTCCACCCTGCTCAGTGCCCATCTCGACCAGGTCCGGCAGCAGTTCCCGGCGCTCGAACGCCCGGCGGTATTCTTCGATAACCCCGGGGGCACGCAGATCGCCCGGCAGTCGCTCGAGCGCATCCAGCGCTACCTGGTCGAATCCAATGCCAACCACGAGGGCGCTTTCGAGACCAGCCGCCTGTCGGATGACGTCCTGGACGAAGCACACGCCGCCATGGCGGATTTCCTGCACGCCGCCAGCCCCGCCGAGATCGTCTTCGGCAACAACATGACCACGCTCACCCTGCACCTCTCGCGCTCGCTGGCGCGCACCTTCTCGCCGGGTGATGAGATCCTGGTGACGCGCCTCGACCACGATGCCAACATCTCCCCGTGGATGCTGGCGGCGGAAGATCGCGGCTGCAAGTTGACCTGGATCGATTTCGACGTGGAAGATGGCACGTTGAAACTGGATGAGTTCGAAAAAGCGCTCAGCCGCAAGCCCAAACTGGCGGCGTTCGGCTACGCCTCCAATGCCCTCGGCACCATCAACCCGGTGCGCAAAATGACCGAGATGGCGCATGCCGCCGGGACGCTGGTCTACGTGGACGCTGTCCAGTACGCCCCGCACGGTCCCATCGATGTGCAGGACCTGGGGGTTGATTTCCTGGTCTGCTCGGCGTACAAGTTCTTCGGTCCGCACGCCGGGGTGCTCTACGGGCGCCGCGACCTGCTGGAGGAGTTGAAAGCCTACAAGGTGCGCCCGGCGACGAATGCCATCCCGGGCAAGTGGGAGACGGGTACGCAGAACCACGAGGGCATCGCCGGGGTGCTGGGGGCGCTGGAGTACTTCGAATGGCTGGGCAGGACCTTCGGCGCGGACCAGGCGGATGCCTGGCAGGCGCGCGGCTACCGCGGGCGGGCGCTGGAATTAAAGAAGGGCATCGGCGCCCTGCGCGCCTACGAGTATGAACTCAGCCGGGCATTGCTGGATGTGCTGACGGGCATCCCCGCCCTGCGCCTGTACGGCTTGAGCGACCCGCGCCGCCTGGAGGCGCGCGTGCCGACCTTCTCGTTCACGCTGGCGGGCAGGCATCCACGCGCCATCGCCGAAGCCCTTGCGGCGGATAACATCTATGTCTGGGACGGCAATTATTATGCCCTGGCGGTCACCGAGCGTCTGGGACTGGAGGCGGAGGGAGGCATGGTGCGCGTCGGCGCGGCGCACTACAACACGCTGGCAGAGGTGGAACGGCTGGGCGAGGCGCTCAAAAAGCTGGTCTAGTGGGCGTGGCGGCGGGTTTTGCGCTTGAACAGGTGCTCGAACGCCAGCCTGCCGGGCGCCAGGCTGAATAACATCAGCAGGGTGCTGATCAGCGCTGATGTCAGGCACCAGGCGCAGGTTGCACCGATGACAAAGGGTTCGAGGAACGTCAGGTAAATGGAGAATAGCGTGCCGACCAGGGTGAGCAGGAGCAAGGCGATATCTGCCAGGTCTGCCAGGCGCGCCGTGAGCATCTGCCGCAGCGCCCAGACCGCCATGATGGTCAGGTAGCCGATCAAGCCCAGTATCCCGATGGGCAGCACCCCGAACAGGCGGGCATACTCGCTTTGCTGGACGGTATTGCAGTCCCCCACCGGTCCGCAGAAGGCTTCCACCTGCATGGTCTCGACATAGGCGAGGTAGCCCGCCACGCCCATGCCCACCAGGCATAAAAGCGGGATCCACCAGGCGGTGGCAGGCGCCCGCCGGGGAGCGCTGCGGCGCAGCAGGACGCGCCCTGCCCAGCCCAAAGACGCCAGCATGCCCAGCAGGAACAGGATCGCCAGCCCGTTCCCGAGCGGGTCACGCCGCAGGCGCTGCGACAGGGTCGGCGTATCCGCGATGGGGATGAGCGTTTCAGGCGTGGCGCTGGGCAGCGCGGCGGGTGTGCTGGTACCTGCCGGGAGCGTGGCGGTCAGCCCGGTGGGTGAGGGGGTTGCCGGTGTGGCGCTGGGCTGAGCCTGCCGGGTGGCTTCCACGCTGGTAGCGATCTCCGCCAGCCCCGGTATGGCAGGCCAGCCGACACCGCCTGCCTGCAGGTGCGTCTCGATCAGACCGGGGAATTGAGCCGGGATGTCCGCCGAGCCGTACAGATAGGTGTCGGCGACCAACAGGAAGGGGACGCCGGCGCGCTCAAGCCCGAACATCTGCAGGACGGTGAGGTACAAACCCTGTCCGTCCGGATCGGTGAATCCCAGCGTGGTGATCCCGTCCCATCGTAATAAATAGGCGGGTCCATGTGGCACGCTGATATCGATCAGCAGCAATTGAAGCGCTTCCCCGTACTGCTCAAGCAGGGGAAATAGGACTTCGTCGATCACCAGCTGGCAGTGACCGCATTTGGGGGAGAAGAACATCACTGCCTGTACCACCGGTTGGGGCGTCTGGGCGGCGGCGGGCTGCGGGGGGGGCGCCAGCAGGGCGCAGAGCAGGATGACAGGCAGGATGAGGCGGCGATGGTTCATGGCAGGCGGATTTCCTCGCGCAGGGATTGCGACAATTGTACGCCATCCCCCCGCAGGGAACAAGGACTTGAATATGAAATGCCGCACCTGCGCGGCGCGGCATGGATCAGCACAATGGACGACCTGGCGGAATTAGTGCTGGTTGTGGGCGTGACGCTTCTGGCGGATATCCAGGACGATGACCACCAGCAGGGCGATGACACTCAGGATGAGCAGCAGCACAGGCATGGGTTCTTCTCACTCTCACCCCAAGCATAACACAAGCCTCCCGCCAGGTCATGTGCGCCGGGTTAACAGTTTGTTAAGAACCGCCTGCAAACCCGGCAGGTCACCTGTCAGTTCTGTCAGGGGCAGGCAAACCGGGTCAGCCGAAGCGCCCTTCGATATAATCTTCGGTTCGCTTGATCTTCGGGTGAATGAAGAATTCCTTGCCCACGCCGTATTCAACCAGTTCGCCCTGCAGGAAGAAGGCGGCATAATCGGCGGTGCGCGCCGCCTGCTGCACCGAGTGCGGCACGAGCACGATGGTGTATTCCTTCTTCAGTTCCTGCAGCGCGGCTTCAACCTTGCCGGTGGAGATGGGGTCGAGCCCCGAGGTGGGCTCATCGAGCAGGATGACCTGCGGCTGGTTGGCGAGCACGCGCGCCAGGCACAGGCGCTGCTGCTGACCTCCGGAGAGAGCGATGGCAGGATCGTCCAACCGGTGCCTGACCTCATCCCAAAGTGCCGCCAGGGTCAGGGCGCGCTCCACGGCTTCATCCAGGCGCGAGCGGCGTTTCTCACCCGCCAGTTCCAGCCCGTAGGTCAGGTTCTGACGGATGGACATGGGCAGGACCACCGGGCGGGCGAAGACCATGCCGACCTTGCGGCGCAGGGCAATGACATCCGTGGCGGGGTCGAGGACGTTCTCGCCGTCCAGCAGGATGCGCCCCGACATCACTTGCACCTCGGTCAGGTCGTTCAGGCGGTTGAGACAGCGCAGCAGGGAGGATTTGCCGCCCCCGGCGGGTCCGAACAGCACCGTGATGGCATTCGCCGGGATGGTCAGGTTGATACCCCGCAGCGATTCGGTACCATCGGCGTACTGCAGGGAAAGCCCTTCGATGAGGATGGCGTCTACCATTGTCGTTTTGCCCTTGCCCTCGAGCGGATGACCGTTGCCAGGATGTTCATGCCCAGCACAAAGACGATCAACACCAGCGCGGTGCCGTACTGGATCTGGACCGGCATTTCGGGCACCTGGGTGGATATGACGAACAGGTGGTACGGCAGCGCCATGGTGGCATCCAGCGGCGATCCGGGCAGGCGCGGCAGGAAGAAAGCGGCGCCGGTGAAGAGGATCGGGGCGGTCTCGCCCGCGGCGCGTTCCAGCCCGAGGATCACCCCGGTGAGGATGCCCGGCAGGGCTTGCGGCAGGACGATGCGCCGGATGGTCTGCCAGCGGGTGCCGCCCAGCGAAATGCTGACCGTGCGGAACGCCTGCGGCACGGCGCGCAGGGCTTCCTCGGAAGCGCTGATGATGACCGGCAGGGTCATGATGGACAGCGTGAGCGAAGCCGCCAGGATGCTGGTGCCGAGTTTCAGCAGGAGGACGAAGACGCCCAGCCCGAACAGCCCGTAGACGACCGAGGGGATGCCCGCCAGGTTGATGATGGCGATGCGGATGATGCGTGTCAGCCAGTTCTCGCGGGCATACTCCGAGAGATAGACGGCGGCGGCGATGCCCAGCGGCACCGAAAAAATGGCGGTGCCCAGCGTCAGGTAGAAGGTGCCGATGATGGCAGGCAGGATGCCCCCGGCGCGCATGCCATCGCGCGGCATGGCGGTCAGGAACTCCCACGAGAGGGCGGGGGCGCCTTCCTTGATGATGAAGATGAACACCGCCAGGATGGGGATGACGGTGACCAATGCCACCAGCGTCAGCAGCGAGAAACCCAGGCGTTGGATGAGGTCACGCGAGAGCGGTGAGGCGCGTTTCATGAGAGCACCCTCTCGGCGCGTTTCTTGGACCGGAAGACGACCGAGGAGGCGGCGATATTGACCGCCAGCGAGATGAGGAACAGCACCAGCCCGATGAAGAACAGGACGTGATAATGGACGCTGCCCGAAGCGACCTCGCCCATTTCGGCGGCAATGGTGGCGGTCATGGTGCGCACCGGGTGGAAGATGGACTCCAGTTTCAGCGCCAGGACGGGAGCATTGCCAGTGACCATCATCACCGCCATGGTCTCGCCGATCGTGCGCCCGATGCCGAGCATCACGGCGGTCAGCACGCCGGATCTGGCGGCGGGCAGGGTCACGCGCCAGATGGTCTGCCAGCGGGTTGCGCCCATCGCCCAGGCGCCCTCGCGGTAACTGTAGGGCACAGCGTCGAGGGCATCTTCGGCGATGGAGACGATGGTTGGGACGGCGATGCCGCCCAGCAGCAGAGCGCCCGCCAGGGCGGTGAGACCGGTGGGCAGGTCGAGGGAGGTGCGCAGGAAGGGTGAGAGCAGCAGGATGCCGAGGAAACCCAGCACCACCGAGGGCAGTCCGCCGAGCAGTTCCACCAGCGGCTTGAGGATCTCGAGCAGCCAGCGCGGAGCGATCTCGGACATGAAGACCGCGGTGGCAATGCCAAAGGGCAGCGCCACCAGCATCGCTCCGACCGTCACCAGCAGGGAACCGGTGATGAGCGGCAGGATGCCGTAGTGGGCTTCAATGGGATACCAGCGTTGGCTGAACAGGACATCCAGTTCCACCTCGCCCAGGGCGGGCAGCCCTTCGCGCAGGAGGAAGAAGAAGATGAGGGCAACGAACAGGATGGCTGAATACCCGCTGGCTTTGACGAGCCGGGGTATGAAGAATTCCTGCCAGTTGAGTCTCTTCGGTTCCATGCTCACCTAGGGCTCCTCGGTCAGGATCGGCACGAATCCGAGTTCGGCAACGATGGTCTGCGCCTCGGGCGAGAGGATCCATTCCAGGTATGCCGCCACGGCTCCGGTCGGCTGTCCGGCAGTGTACATGTAGAGATCGCGCGCCACGGGGTAGGTCTTGTCGTTGACCGTGCTGATCATCGGCAGGACATAGTCGCTGCTCTCATCAACCGCCAGGGCAAGGATCTTGAGATCGTCCGGGACATAGCCGAGTCCATCATAGCCGATGGCGTTGGGGTTCTGGCGCACTTCGTTGATGATGCCCTCCGAGGAAGGCAGCAGCAGGGTTTCGGTCGAGAACAGGGTGGTGTTTTCCTTGTCCCCCAGGCGCAGGACGGTCTCGAGGAAATATACATGCGTGCCGGAATTCGTCTCGCGCGACAGGCAAACGATCGGGCGGTCTTCGCCGCCCACTTCCTGCCAGTTGAGGATCTTGCCGCTGTAGATATCGGCAACCTGCTGCAGGGTCAGGCGGTCAACGGGATTGTCGGGGTGGACGATGACGGCGATGGCATCGCGGGCGATGATGAATTCCACCGGGTCGATGCCGTTTTCCAGCGCCTGCTGGCGTTCCTCGTCCTTGATCTGGCGCGAGGCATTGGCGATGCCCACCGTGCCGTTGATGAGGGCGGCGATGCCTGTGCCGGAACCCCCGCCGGTCACCGAGATGCGCACCTCGGGGTGAATCTCCTGGTAGAACTCCGCCCAGGCGAGCGCCAGGTTGACGATGGTGTCGGAGCCTTTGTTCTCGATGGAAACGATGGTAGGGGTACCCGCTTCGCCCCCATCTGCGCCGCCACAGGCAGTTGTCAGCAGGATGAGCACAGCGGCAAGCCAATGGGTGAATTTCATCGCTCAAATTATACGGCAGAATCGTGTAAAATTACCCCGTGCCAGACAGCCCTATCTTCTCCATTCAGAACCTGGATTTCTATTACGGCAGCGTGAAGGCGCTCGCGGCGATCAATATGGATATCGCCGCGCGCCGGGTGACGGCGTTGATCGGACCTTCAGGCTGCGGCAAGTCCACCCTGCTGCGCTGCCTGAACCGCATGAACGACCCGATCCCGGGCACGCGCGTGGAGGGGAAGATCCTGCTGGAGGGGCGCGATATCTATGCCCCGGATTACCCGGTGACCGAACTGCGCCGGAAAGTCGGCATGGTTTTCCAGAAGCCCAACCCTTTTCCGCAGTCGGTCTACGATAACGTAGCGTTTGGCGTGCGGGCGCTGGGGCTGGCGCACCGGAAAGCAGACCTGGAGCCGATCGTGGAAGCGAGCCTGCGCGCCGCGGCGCTGTGGGATGAAGTCAAGGACCAGTTGAAGCAGAATGCGCTGGGATTCTCGCTCGGACAGCAGCAGCGTATCTGCATCGCCCGGGCGATCGCGGTCAAACCGGATGTGATCCTGTTCGATGAATCCACCTCGGCGCT
>JBFYSG010000303.1:0-14203 GCA_041301835.1 Chloroflexota bacterium
CTACCTGAGCCAGTGGCAGGGGGCGGCGTTGATCGTTTCACACGACCGCTATTTCCTGGATAAGGTCAGCACCGGGATGCTCGAGATGACCACGGCGGGGCTGGAGCACTACCCCGGCAACTACAGCGCCTACCTGCGCGAGCGGCAGATACGCGCCGATCACCGCCAGGAGATCTTCGAAACCGAGAAGGAAAAACTGCTCAAGGATGTCGAATACATCAAGAAGAACATATCCGGGCAGAACACCAGCCAGGCAAAGGGAAAACTGCGCCGCTTGAGCCGCATCGTGCAGGCGATCGAACAGATCGGCTTCCAGGCGGTGCTCAACCAGAAATGGGCGGAGACGAGCGGATCCGTGACCATCGGCACCTCCCCGTTCGGGGTGGAGGAGGCGGAGAAACGGGTGCGGTCGCTGCGCTCGCCGGTGCGCACCCTGCCGCGCCTGCACCTGAAACTGCGCGCCGCCAACCGCTCGGGCGAATTGGTACTGCGCAGCGAGAACCTGGTCATCGGTTTCCCGGGGCGCGCACTGTTCTCGGCACCCGATATCCTCCTGCGCCGCGGCGAGTGCGCCGCGCTGATCGGTCCGAACGGGGCGGGCAAGACGACCTTCCTGAAAACCATCCTTGAGCAGGTCAAACCGCTCAAGGGCAGGGTGAAACTGGGATCAGCCCTGCAGATAGGCTATTTCGCCCAGGCGCACGAGGGACTGCATCCTGCCAACAACCTGCTGCAGGAGATCGATGCGGTCATGCCGGGCTGGTTGCCGGGGCAGATCCGCGACTACCTGGGGAAGTTCCTCTTCAGCGGGGATGATGTCTACAAGACCGTGAACATGCTTTCGGGCGGGGAGCGCGGCAGGCTTGCGCTGGCAAAACTGGCGCTGCAGGATACCAACCTGCTCCTGCTGGATGAGCCCACCAACCACCTCGACATCCCCTCGCAGGAGATCCTGCAGGCGGTGCTCGATGACTACCCGGGCACGATCCTGTTGGTGACCCACGACCGCTACCTGATCGATGCGCTCGGAACCCAGATCTGGGAGATCGAACCGGATGGCACCCGCTTGAGCGTGTTCGAGGGCAGTTACAGCCTGCGCAAAGCCGAACGCGAACGCCTGGCGGCATTGAAAGCGGAACAAGCAGGCGCCAGCCCGGGGAAAAAGCCGGGTGTGCAGAAGAGCAGGAAAGGGGAGAATGCCGAGGCGCTCAAGGCGCAGCGCCGGCGCCTGGCGAAGATCCAGGAACTGGAAAACCGCATCAAGGAATACGAGCAGGAACTGGCGCAACTTGGCTTGCGTCTGGAAACCCCCCCGCCAGACAGCGCCGGCGTGGCACAGTTGGGCAGGGATTATGCCCGCGTGCAGTATGAGATGGATCTGCTGATCGCTGAGTGGGAGGGTTTGCAGGACTGAGCGCGGCGGGGGTCAGGATGCGTCCGCTCCATCCGGTTCCACGTGCACGGTGATATCCGAACCCGGGATGGCTTGCTGGATGGCTTTCTCGATCAATTCGGTGTTGGCGTGGGCGCGGCTGAGGTGGATGTTCCCCTTCATGGTCACATGCAGGTCTATGAACCAGATCGGTCCCGATGGGCGCACCCGGATGGAGTGGGCATCGATCACATCCGGGATGGTGCGCGCCGCGCTTTCCACTTTTTCCGCCATGCCGCGCGGGGCGGAATCCAGCAGGGCAACGACCGTGCGCCAGCCGAGTTCCCCGCTGACGTAGATGACAATGACCGCGACCACCAGGGCGGCGATCGAATCGGCGAGGTGCATCCAGTCCAACCCGGGGATGTATTGGGCGAGTGAAACCCCCACCAACCCGACGATCACCACGCTGGAGGACCAGATATCCGTGGAGAAGTGCAGCGCATCGGCTTCCAGCGCCTGCGAGTTGTATTTGCGCGCCGCGCGGTAGAGCATGCGCGAGCGGTTGATATCGATGATGATGGACGAGCCCATGACAATGAATGACCAGTAGGAGGCTTCCACGGACGCCGGGTGGAAGAACAGGCGGTTGACGGCTTCGTAGATGATCCAGCCGGAGGTGGCAAGCAGCAGCACCGTTTCGAATAGGGCGGAAAGATTCTCGATCTTGCCGTGCCCGAAATTATGACTTTCATCGGGGGGTTTGTCGGAAACACGCACCGCGAAGTAGGTCATCACTGCCGCAACCAGGTCCAGCCCCGAATGGGCGGCTTCGGCGAGGATGCCGAGCGAGTTGGTCAGCAGACCGACAACCAATTTGAAACCCGTCAAGCCGACCGCGGCGAGGACCGAGAGGAAGGCAACGGAGCGTTTATCTTTCTGCATGAAGGCATGGGTCATAAGGTCGGATTATAAACCGGAAAATGCCAGCCTGCTGCAAGAGGACATTTGTCACTAGTCCACCAGTACAATTTCCTGACGAGGTTGTCCTGAAACGAGCCTCCCGCCCGCGTATCCGCGGACGGGAGGCCTTTTCTCCATCAAGGGAATCTGTTCAGCGGACCGGGCGCACCTCGACCAGCACGGCGCGCACCACCCGGCGGTAGCGATACTCCCCGCTGTCGGGCTGGTACCCCTGGCAGGTGACCAATGTGAGCCAGGCGTAGCTATCCTCTTCCAGCACGGTTACATCGCCGGGCAGGACAAGCCGGTTCTCACGCACATGGTAGATGTACATCTCGCCCCAGGCGACCAGGCGTACCTCATCGTTATAGGCGAGGCGGTTAAGATTTACAAAGGGACCAGGCTGACCGTAGGCATCATAGACATGCGCGGCGACGGCGGAATTTCCCAACCAGGTGGGATATGCCGTTCCTTCCAGCCAGCCAGCCTGGCGGTTGAGCCAGGAGGTATCCCATTCACCTGCCACCAGCGGGACACCAACGACCGGTACGCTGACCCCCAGGCGCGGGATGGTCAATTGAATGGCGGAGGCTGCATAGCGGTGGTCGCGATCCTGCGCTGTCAAGGAAGTGACCTGCCCGGGGGCGAAACCGGTGGCAGGCAGGAGCACGGCAGTCTCGACCTCTGCTGCGGGAAGGACTACAAGGCACTCGGGGTCGGCGGCAGCGCAGCCGATGCCCCTGCCCGGTGAACTGGCATAGGTGGCAGTATACAGGATGACATGATCGGCGCGCGCCTCGGAGGTCGGCACCGTCCAGGCCTCGCGCACATCATGCCCGCCGGAACCGAGCGTGCTGCTGAGCACGGTGGAGGCATCCGGGATGGCACCACTGCTGCCGTCACTCCATGTCCAGTTGGCGGGGTCGAGGAAGGCGGCTTCTGCCAGCGCCGGACTGCCTGCCTGGGCGGCGGCTGGGTTGATGATCAGGTAGGCGCCCGAGTCATCACCGGGCACGTAGAGTTTTCCGTACACCTGTTCCCCATCCACTTCCATCAACACAAAGTTGCCGGTTGGGGTGGGCGAGTCGGGCAGGATAAGGTGGTCGCCGGCGCCGCTCCCACCAACGCGGGCGATGACGCTCCAGGTCTGGTCCCCATTGTCACTCCACACGATGTACGTGTGCCCACCGGCGGATTCAGCAAAGCCCATGTAGTTGTTGTTGATGCGCACAATGTCGTGGAAGCCGTACAGGATCTGGTCGCCGAACGGGTCGGGGAAGGTGAAAAATCCACCCACCTGGGTCCAGTTGATCAGGTCGTTGGAGACATAAAAGGCATGGCTGGGGTTGTTACCCACCGCGCCCCATGCTCGGTAGGCGTAGTTGGTCCCTGCAATGTTGATCGCCCAATCCTTCACGATCAGGTGGGTATCGCAGATGTTGGTGGCGGTGCTGGTGGCAGCAAATCCAAGCGGACCACTGCTGGTCTGATTGAAATGGATGCGTGAACCGAAGGCGCAGCCGCTGGTGTCGGCGCGGTCCTCATAGAAGATGGTATACACGTTATCCATGCCGAATCCGCTCAGGTAACGCGGGCTGGCGATGAGTGGGTTGGGCTGGAACAGGGGCAACAGCGGGGTCTGGTCGCTCTGCGGCACGCTGGACTCAGCGGAGACAGCCTGCGGGAGGGCGAGAAGCAGCAGGAACATCACCAGGATGGCTCTGCTCACACGCACCGGCAGGTTGGCAATCATGATGTCACGATCCATGGTAGCAGGTCCTCTCTGTTGCCTGGGTTCACTTGCTTGTTTTCCTGCTCTTACCAGCCTTCGCAGCCGGGGTTGAGGCGGCTTTACTCCTGCCACCTGGTTTGCCGGTGGATGTTTTCTTCTTTACCGCACCGGGCTTGCTGGCGGCGGTGGTTTTCTTGCGCGCGGCAGGTTTCTGCGCGGCGGGAGTCTTCTTTTTTACTGGGGTTGCCTTCTTCGCCGGGGTGGACTTTCGGGTGGCGCGCTTCGGTTTGACCTGCGGCTCCACGGCAGGGAGTGGCAGGCGGGCGGGGACCAGGCTGTCGTAGATCGCCTGGATGGATGGCGTACCAGCCCCGCCCAGCAGGCGGTTCACCTCTGCCCAATGCGGCTCCTCGCTGACGAAGCGCCAGTCCAGGAAGGCGTGGCACTGGTACCCGCCCAGTTCGATATACATGCCCTTGCTGGCAAGTTCGCGGCATGCGCGGATGTATTCCAGGTGGGTCGTCTGGTCCCTGAAGATGGCATAACCCTGGGCGGGCAATGCCAAACCCCAGGACAGGTCTCTCTGGATGAGTTTACCGGAAGATTTGTCCATGAAGGCGACGGAGGTCT
This sequence comes from Chloroflexota bacterium, assembly GCA_041301835.1. Classification (GTDB taxonomy): domain Bacteria; phylum Chloroflexota; class Anaerolineae; order Anaerolineales; family Villigracilaceae; genus UBA877. Next base: position 4,698 of record JBFYSG010000303.1, read on the forward strand.
TCACCCAGCCGCGCGTTTCAGCATAGCGGTTGTGGTACACCACCAGCCCGCGTTCCTCACCCAGGCGGTTGGAATGGGCGAAGACATCCTCATTAACAGTGCCCTGCGGGGTGAAGAAATCGTAGAGCAGGAAATTTTCCTCGCTGGAAAAGATGCGCCGGCGGTGGAGCAGGGGGAAGATCTTCCACTCGTGACCGCGGATCAGCCCATCGTTGGGCTGTTCCTCGCGCCGGGCGCGGCGGAACTCCATGCCGTACTTCTCGTGGAAACCCTCGATTTGCCCGTGCCCGATCATCGGCAGACCGGGCAGGGTGCACAGCAGCGTGCAGACCCCGAAATACTTGTCGCCGTCACCGAACTGCTCCACGGCGGTCTCCTCATCGGGATTGTTCATGAAATTGACGAAGCGCTTGATCACCTGGGGATCGAATTCGAGCACATTCTTCATCACCTTGCGGTAGTTGGCGTTATCCTCGGCGCGCAGCATGTGCATGAACGCCGAGTTGTACACCCGGTGCATGCCCAGCGTGCGGACGAAGTAGCCTTCCATCAACCAGAACGCCTCGGCAAGCAGGAGTGTATCGGGCACCTCGGCTGCCACGCGGTCGACCACCTCGCGCCAGAACTCCTCCGGGACGGCGGCATCGAACTGGGCGCGCGTCATGCCGTGCTCGGCGCGCGAGGGGATGGCGCCCCCCGCGCCCGGTTCCGGGAACCACAGGCGCTGGATGTGCTTCTTGGCGAGCGTCATGGCGGCATCGAAACGGATGACCGGGAAGTTGCGCGCCACGTGCAGGATGGTCTGGATGACCGCCTCGCGCACCTCCTTCCTGGAATAATCCAGTTGGGCTGTGTCGTTCCAGGGCATCGAGGTGCCGTCGTTACCATGGTATATGAAGCGCGCCTCGCCGGATTGGCGGTCGTAGCGCAGGAAGACCACGGCGGCATCGGTGTGGTCGTAGTAGTGGTCCTCGAGATGGATGGCAACCCGCCCATCTGCCGACAGGTCGGGACCGTTGAAGGTGTAGTTCGGGTAGGGGGCGTAAGGCAGGGAGAGGAACCATTCGGGATGTTCGATGACCCAGTTCGAGTCGATGCCCATGTGGTTGGGGACCATGTCCGCCGACAGGCGGATGCCGTGCTGCCATGCGCGGGCGCGCAGGTCCTGCAGCGCCTCCCACCCGCCCAGGTCGGCGGCGATCTGGTAATCCAGCAGCGAGTAGGCGGAAGCGACCGCATCCGCCTGCCCCATCATCTGCTTCATACGCTGCGAGGCGGTACTGCGCGCCCACAAGCCGATCAACCACAGACCGGTGATGCCGCGGCGCGCCATCAGGTCCAACTCCTCTTCGGGGATGTCGTTGAGCCGCTGGATCGGGCGCTGGTACTGGCGCGCGAGCTGGTCAAGCCAGACGTAGGTGTTCTTGGCGAGTAGGACCAGGCGCGGCATCCAGTCCCGGTCGGGGCTGAAGCGCTCATACTCGTTCAAACCCCCGCCGCCGAAAGTCAGCACCGGGGCACTGCCGGCGAATCCGCCGGCGAAAGTGCCGCGCAGCGACTCCTCCTTGACGAAGTCGATGCCCCGCAGGACCTTCATGATGAACGCCTCGCCCAGCAAGCCGCCCCAGCGCTGGAGCAGGAACTGGAGTTGGGCGGTGAGCGAATGCGGCGCCACCCGGGCGGGCGCGGTGAGCATGTCCAGCAGGTTTTCACCGCCGGTACCCATGCCGGGTTGGACGGAAAAATAGGTGTGCAGGCTGGCAACCAGGCGGGGGTAGGCGCTCTCCTGCTGCAGGTTGGAATCGTCGAAAAGTTCCCGGTACGGGCTGAAGGCCGGGTTGTTGTTGTGCAGGTGGAGCAGGAACAATTCCTCCAGCGTGGAGAGGCGGTGCGGACGGCTGCCGCTCTCGCCTTCCAGGTACTGGCGGGGTTCCAGTTCCCCGGCGTACACCCGCAGGGGTGGGAACTCCTCGGTGAAGCGCAGCAGGGCAGAGTCCACATCGCCAGCCTGGGCAAGGGCGCCCGGCATGAGACCCGGGTTCTGCATCTCGTACTGGCGGATGAGGATGTGCAGGATCTCGTCGATCAGCCCCATGGCGTTGATCTCGCTGGCAGGCACAACCTGCCCGCGCTGCCGCGTCATGCTTTCGGCAAAGCGGCGGGCGGCGGCGAAATCAGCCAGCAGGACGCGCCCATCCAAGCCGAAGAGGGCTTCATCAAAACCGTATTTTTTCCGGGATTGTCGGGAGATGTGGAACTCAAAAGCGGGCATGCGGTCTCCTTTGGAGCATCGCTTGCGCCAATCATACCCCATAACCAGCCCGTCCGTGAATAGCCGCCCGGCATGATAATCAAAACCCCGCCAGGAGGCGGGGTGAGAATATGGACCCAGGTGCAATCAGCGCCGTTTCGGGAGAAGCGCCCCCACCAGGCAGTATGCCAGCGCGCCCAGCAGCAGGCTGAACTTGAGCACGGCACAGATGCCGATGGGCAGTGCAAGCTCGATGCGCCCGTGGAACAATTGCTGGTACTGCCCCAGGTTTTCCAGGGCATCCAACACGGCGGCAAGCAGCGCCGCGTAGGCGAACCAGGCACCAAAGCGTGCAAAACTCCCGCCGCCTCGTCCGGAAGCGAAAAGCACACCCAGGGCAAGCGCCAGGGCATATGCAGGCATGAACAGATAGTCGACCCCCACGCTGAAGGCGGCATACAGGCGGGCGGATTCATCCCACGAGGCGAGCATATCCGCGGCGTTCTGCGGGGAGAAAGCCAGTTGGAGCGAGATGATCCCCGCCGGGGCGGCGGCGGTCATCAGCGGGCGGTTGGCGGGCTGAAAGACGAACAGCAGCACCAGGGCGCAGACGAAGCATACCCAGAAGAACGGTCGGCGCGCCGGCGCCGGCACCCAGGCAAGGGGATGGTTCATGGGATCGCCCTGCGGTAGACGCGGTGGTTCTTGTATTCCTGTCCGTTGAGGTTCTTCAGGTCGGCGCGCATCTGGCGGGTGGTCTCGGCAACCTGGGTCATCTCCACGTGGTCGAACTGGTTGAAACCGAACACGGTGCGCCCCATCTCGTAATACAGCAGGGCGTTGCCGCCGGTGCCCTGGAACTCCGGGAGCACGCCCATGCCGTTTCCCGATATCGTCCGGGTGCGCTTCATTTCCAGAAGAAGGTCAACGATTCCAAAGGGAAACAACCGCCCGTGGGCGCGCTGGAGCGCGGCGGATACATCCGGGAAGGCGAACAGGAAACCGACGATGTCCTCGCCATGCATGATGAGTTTGATCAGGCGGTGGTCGGCAACCATGAACACGTTCTGAACGGCGTAATCGATATCTCCCTGTGTGAAGGGATAGTATTCCCAGTTGTGGATGAAGGTGCGGTTGTAGGTCTCGCCAATGCGCTGCGCCCAGGAGACCAGTTCCTTTTTGCTCTTGAACTGCTTGACCCACAGGTTGCCGCGCGACATTGTCCATTTGGCGATCTTTTCGATGCGCTCGGGGATGCGGAATGCCTCGGCAGGCAGGTAGCAGGAGACAAAATCGACCTCTTTCTCAAAGCCCAGCGCCTCCACCAGTTTTGGATAGTAATCGTAGTTGTAGGTCATCATCGTCATCATCTGGCGGTGTTCGGTGCCCTCGACCTGGATGCCGTAGCCATCGAACGGGGAGAGCCCCTTGGGTCCGATCATCATGTCCAGCCCGCGCTGGCGCGACCAATCGAAGGCGGCGTCGAAGAGCGCCTGGGCGGTGCCCAGGTCATCCTCGCTGTCGAAATAATAGAATTGGGCTTTGCGGGTCTTATGGTACTTGTTGAAGGGCTGGTTCTCACCCGCGAAGATGCGTCCCACCACCTCACCATCGCGCAGCGCCAGGAAGAAATCTCCCTCCGAGTGTTCGAAGAAGGGGTGTTTTTTGCGGTTGAGCGGCAGGTAGGCATCCATGAAGAGCGGCGGGATCCACTGCGGGCAGTCCTTGTACAGGTCATAGTAGAACTTGACGAACCGCTTGACCTGCTCCTTGTTCTGGGTATCGATCTTTTCGATGCTGAGCATGGGGCTCTCCTTCAAGGGGATACGTGCATCCGTGGTTAACTATATAACACAAACAAGTCTCGTGGGTGCGCTTTTCATGCCAGGCTGATCATCGCGGGTCGATCTCTCCGCATTCCAGGTGCACGCGCAAGCCGCCGGTCTTGAAAGAGAGTGCCGGTTGCAGGCGCAGGCGTAATTGTCCGGTCAGGATGGGATCGCTGGAGAGCACTGCCAGGTGCCAGGCGGGGCACTGCCGGCGCAGGACATCCCCGAAGCGGGCATACAGGTCGCGCAGGTCGCCGCCTGCATCCAGGCGCACCCCGTAAGGCGGATTGGTGACCACCCAGCCCGTGCCCGGCGGCGGCTCCAGCGCGGAGACCGCCTGGTGTTTGAAGGTGACCTGTGCCAGGACACCGGCTCGTTCGGCATTGGCGCGCGCCATGTCGATGGCGCCCGCGTCGCGGTCGCAGGCAAGGATGTCAGGTGCCTGTGGGAGGGCGGCGTCCCGGGCGGCATCGCACAGCCCCTGCCACAGGCTGGCATCGAATGAACTCCATTCCATGAAGGCGAAACGGCGGTGGAGGCCGGGGGCAAGGTTGCGTGCCAGGCAGGCGGCTTCAATGGCGATGGTGCCGGAGCCGCAGAATGGATCGATCAGCGGCGAGCGCCGGTCCCAGCCCGAGGCGAGCAGCAGGGCGGCGGCAAAGGTCTCGCGCAGCGGCGCCCGGGCGACCGCCTGGCGATAGCCGCGCCGGTGGAGCATGGCGCCCGAACTGTCCACACTGATGGTGCAGCGGTCCTCAGCCAGGCGCACGATGACCGTCTGTGCCGGCGGGTCGCCCTCCTGCTGAGGTTTTACCGGCGGGGTGGGGTTACCCAGGCGCTCCGCCAGCGCGGCGGCGACCACACGCCCGACCGCATCCGAATGATACAGGCGCGACTTGTGGCAGGTGACGCGCAGCACCGGGGTTTGTCCGGGCTGGAGGAAACGCTCCCAGGGCAGGGCGGCGGTGCGCTGTCTCAGTTCCGCAAAGTTGGCGGCATGGAAGAAGGTCCCCACGCGCGCCAGGACGCGCGCCGCCGTGCGCAGGTGCAGGTTGGCGCGGTACAGTTCTGCCAGCCCGCCCTTGAAGGACACCCCGCCGGGTTCAGGCTGGGCAGGCAGGTCGAGCAGGCGCATTTCCTGCGCGGTGAGGGATTCCAACCCGGGGGCGCACACGGCAAAGTAGGCGTTCATGCGAAGACCTTAACCGCTCACAGCCTTGCTCAAAGGGAACAGGCGCTCATCCAAATTCCGACGGCGGCTTGCGGTTGATGATGTCCTTCTGGTGCTGTTTGCGCTTGGGATCCTTCTCCACGAAGATCGGGCGCCGGGTGAAGGGATCCATTTCGGTGTAATACATCAGCGTGGCGTACGTGGATGGGGTGGGCGTGAAGATCTGCACCTGCTCGGGATGGATGTGCAGGTTCGTGCGGCAAAATTCCTTCAGGCGCAGCATGTCGCGGTCGCTGGATCCGGGATGGGCGGCGATCATGTAGTAGGTCAGGAACTGCGGCTTACCTGCCCGGCGCGAGAGCGCATCGAATTGAGCCTTGAAATCCAGCAGGGCTTGCGGACCGGGCTTGCCCATGGCAGAGAGCACATGAGTCTCGGTGTGCTCCGGCGCGACTTTCAACTGCCCGGAGACATGCTGGTCGACCACCTCGCGCAAGTATGCCTGCCCGCACGCCTGGTCGGAGAGGATCATGTCGTAGCGCAAGCCTGAGGCAATGAAGACCTTCTTGACACCCGGGATGCGCCGCACCTGGCGCAGGAGGTCGATCTGCGGCTGGTGGTCCACCTTGAGCACCGGGCACACCCCGGGAAAGATACAGCGCTTGTCGGTGCAGATGCCCTTTGCCAGTTTCTTGCGGCATTCAAACCCGTACATGTTGGCGGTGGGACCACCGAGGTCGGGGATGATGCCCTTGAAATCCGGGTGGTGGGTCATGCCCTCCACCTCCGCCAGGATGGACCCGGGGCTGCGCCAGCGGACCGTGGTGCCCTCATGCACCGCGATGGCACAGAAGGAACATTCGCCGTAACAGCCGCGGTGGGTGGGCACCGAGAAAGCAATGGTTTCCAGCGCCTTGACGGGACCTTGCGCTTCGTAAAACGGGTGCTGGCGGCGCTCGAAGGGCAGGGCATGGATGGCATCCAACTGCGCCTGGGTCGGGTACGGGGCGGGCGGGTTCTGCACCAGGAAGCGGTCACCGTGCTGTTGGTGCAAGCCGCGGGCGCTGACGGGGTCGTTGTTGCGGTAGAAGGTGTGGAACATGTCGATGAACGCCCCCTTGTCTTTCACCACGCTCTCGTAGGACGGCAGGGGGATGTGGCTGGCAGGCGGTTGGCGGCTGATGTAGCACAAGCCGGGCAGGTCGGATGGATCGCGCCCGGCGCGCAGGCACGCCGCCAGTTCCAGGACCGGGTTCTCTGCCATGCCGTACAGCAGGTAATCCGCCTTGGCGTCGAAGAGGATCGAACGCCGGACGGAATTGTCCCAGAAATCGTAATGCGCCACGCGCCGCAGGCTGGCTTCGATGCCCCCGAGTACGATCGGTACCGTGCGCTGACCGGGGTGCAGTTTTTTGGCGGCGCGGCGGATGAGGTTGGCATACACCATGCTGGCACGGTCCGGGCGGCGGGTGTTCTCACCCCCCGGTGTGTAATCGTCCGAGCGGCGGGGTTTCTTCAGGGCGGTGTAGTTCGCCACCATGGAATCCACGCTGCCGGCGGTGACCCCCCAGAACAGGCGGGGCTCGCCCAGGCGCAGGATGTCCGCGTCGGTCGCCGGGTCGGGTTGGGCGATGATGCCGATGCGGTAGCCGGCATGCTCCAGCACTCTGCCGATGACCGCCGCGCCGATGTATGGGCTGTCGATGTAGGAATCACCCGTGACCAGGATGACATCCAGCGCATCCCAGTCTCGTTGGCGGACCTCTTCCGGCGTTGTTGGCAGGAACATGGGTTGGATTATAATCGCAATATCATGGAGAAAATTTATCTGGATTATGCTGCCACCACCCCGCTGGACCGGCGCGTGCTGGCGGCGATGATGCCCTTCTTCGAAGAGTCGTTCGGCAATCCCTCCTCGGTGCACCAGCACGGGCAGAGAGCCGAAGCGGCGGTCGAGGACAGCCGCGCGACCATCGCCCGGGTGCTGCATTGCCAGCCGGATGAGGTGATCTTCACCTCCTGCGGCTCTGAATCCGACAACCTGGCGCTGCGCGGCGCCGCCTTTGCTGCGCGTGCCGGGCGGGAGGCGAAGCGCATCCTCACGGATCGCGGCGAACACCCGGCGGTCAGTCGCACGGCGCAGCAACTCGCCTCCCAGCACGGTTTCGATCTGGAATGGCTGGAACTGGATGCGAACGGGCAGGTGGACCCCGGGCAGGTTGCCGGTATCCTGGGCAGCGAGGATTGCCTGCTTTCGGTCATGACTGCCAACAATGAGATCGGCACGATCCAGCCCATTGCCGAGCTCGGCGCCCTCTGCCGCCGCCGGCAGGTGCCCTTCCACAGCGACGCAGTGCAAGCCGCCGCCTACCTGGACCTGGATGTGGATAAACTGCAGGTTGACCTGCTCTCGCTGGGAGCGCACAAGTTCTACGGACCCAAGGGCATTGGCGTCCTGTACGTGCGCCGGGGTACGACCATCCAGCCCCAGCAAACCGGGGGCGGGCAGGAGGCGGGCTTGCGCGCCGGCACGCACAACGTGCCTTACATCGTGGGCATGGCGGAGGCATTGCGCCTGACCGCCGAAGAACGCCCGATGCGCGTTGCCCACGTCCAACCGCTGCGCGACCAGATCATCGGCACCGTACTGGAGGAGATCCCCGACACCCGGCTGACCGGTCATGCGAACATGCGCCTGCCGGGTCATGCTTCCTTTGCTTTCATGGATGCAGACGGCAACCGCCTGCTGCAACTGCTGGATGCGGCGGGTTTTGCCTGCTCCTCCGGTTCGGCATGCAAGACCGGCGACCCCAAGCCCTCCGAGGTGCTGCTGGCGATCGGTCTGCCGCCGGAATGGGCGCTCGGCTCCCTGCGGGTGACGCTCGGCATGCCTGTCACCGCTGAACAGGTCGGCAGGTTCCTCGCTGTCCTGCCCGGGCTGGTGGAAAAAGCCAGGAAGCGGCGCACATGAATCGGGCAGCCGAAAGGTTGGATTGGATGATGGTGCGCGGTGGCTAAGGTCGTGGTTGCCATGTCCGGTGGCGTGGATTCATCGGTTGCAGCCGCCTTGTGCCAGCAGGCGGGTCACGAGGTCACCGGGATGATGCTGCGCGCCTGGTCCGAACCGGGATGCGAGGATGCGAACCGCTGCTGCTCACCGCAGGCGATGACGCTTGCACGGCGTGCCGCGGCTGCCTTGGATATCCCTTTTTATGTCATCGATGCGCAGGCGATTTTTTACGAGACGGTGGTACGGCATTTCCTGGCGGAATACACCGCCGGCAGAACGCCCAACCCATGCCTGGTGTGCAACCGCCTGGTGCGCTGGGAATTCCTGCTGGAGCATGCCCTCGAGATGGGCGCGGAGATGCTGGCGACCGGTCATTACGTGCGCCTGGGGCTGGATGGCGAAGGCAGGCACCTGCTGTTGCGCGGCACGGACCACGGCAAGGATCAATCCTATGTGCTGCACCGACTGACGCAGGAAAAACTGCACCGCAGTCTCTTCCCGGTCGGGGAACTGACCAAGCCGCAGGTGCGGGTGCTGGCAGAAAAGTTCAACCTGCCTGCCGCCGGGCAGGCAGACAGCCAGGACCTGTGCTTCCTTGCCGGAGGTGATTACCGCGCCTTCATCCGCCGGCATGCGCCGCAAGCCGCTCAACCGGGGCGCATTACAGACAGGCAGGGGCAGGTGTTGGGCATGCACACCGGGCTGGTGGATTACACCATCGGGCAGCGCAAAGGCTTGGGTTTGCCTTCCGGTGTGCCGCTCTACGTGCTGGCAAAGGATGCGGCTGCCAACACCCTGATCGTGGGCGTGGGTGAGGAACTGGGTGCCGGGGTGTGCACGGTCAACGACCTGCATTGGATCGCAGGCGAACCGCCGGCGGGTTCCTTCCGCGCCCGGGTCAAGACGCGCTACACCGCCCAGTTTGCGGCGGCAGAGGTGACCCTGGGTGAAGGTGGCGCGACGGCAGAAGTACGTTTTGAGGGCAGGGTGCGGGCAGTCACCCCGGGGCAGGCGGCGGTGTTCTACGCCGGGGAGGTTGTGTTGGGCGGCGGGACGATCGTCGGTTGAATGCGTATAGTCATCTCATGTCCTATAGTATAATGAGTTTAACTGGAAAATAAGTACCTCAATCCTGAGAGTCGGAAAATACCATGACCTTTGCCGCGTTGATCTTCGGTTTCCTGCTTGCGGCTCTGTACGGGGCGGCGTTCCATTTCTGGCGCGCCGAGAGCCTGAAGAAATTCT
>JBFYSG010000306.1:0-5689 GCA_041301835.1 Chloroflexota bacterium
GGCGCAGAAGAAGAGACCAGCCGCCTGGTGCCGCTCATCCGCCTGCTGCGCGCCGAGTTGCCCGGGGCGCTCATCTCGGTGGATACGTACAAGGCGGCGGTGGCAGATGCCAGCCTGGGCGCCGGGGCGCACCTGCTCAACGATGTGTGGGGCTTGCGCGCCGACCCCGACATGGCAGCCGTTGCCGCCCGGCATCACGCCCCGGTCATCCTGATGCACAACCGCTCGAACCCCGCCAGCGTGGAGGTACGCGCCCACCTGGGGAACGCCTACATCGCCGCGCCGTACCAGGACCTGCTGGCGGAGGTCAAGGCGGAACTCCTTGGCTCAGTCGCGATCGCCCGGCGCGCCGGCATCGCCGACGAACACATCCTGCTCGACCCCGGCATCGGTTTCGGCAAGAGCGTGGCGCAGAACCTGGAACTCATCCGCCGGCTGGACGAGATCCGCGCCCTGGGCTTCCCCGTCCTGCTGGGAGCCTCGCGCAAGTCCTTCATTGGGTACACCCTCGACCTGCCCCCGGACCAGCGCGTCGAAGGCACCCTGGCAGCCGTGGCGGTGGGGATCACGCGCGGTGCGGATATCGTGCGCGTCCATGATGTCGAGGCGGTCACGCGGGTGGCGCGCATGACCGACGCGCTGGTGCGCGGCTGAGCGGCGCGCCCCTGCCCGGCATTGACTCCTGTCACCCTTTTCTTTACAATACCTATTGTGGATAAAACTGGTCTGCAAAACCTTGCGCCGCTGACCTATTACGGGGGTTTCTTCCGCCCGGATCACGACCCGCCGGTCGCGCCGGGCGCTGCGCCTGCCGCTTGATGAAGCCCGACCGGGAAGCCTGCCTTCCCCGTTCCCGCCCCCCTTTGTTTAATGGAGGAAGTATGAGCACTTTAGCGTTTGTTTCCAAGCGTTCGCCTGCTTTTTCAGACGTACCGGATGAAAAATGGAACGACTGGCGCTGGCAGTTGAGCCACCGCCTGAACACCGCCGAGGAGATCGGCAAGGTGGTCACGCTGACCGAGAGCGAGCGCAAGGCGTTGAACACCAGCAACCTGTTCCGCGTGGATGTGACCCCTTATTTCATTTCGCTGATCGACCCGGACGACCCGGATGACCCGATCCGGCGCCAGATCATCCCGCGCGCCGAGGAGATGCAATCCTTCACTGCGATGATGGAAGATTCCCTCGCCGAGGACCGCCACTCGCCGGTGCCGGGGCTGGTCCACCGCTATCCCGACCGGGTGCTGATGCTGGTGACCACGCAGTGCGCCTCCTACTGCCGCTACTGCACGCGCGCCCGCATTGTCGGCGACCCGACGGCGCAGTTCTCGCGCCAGGAGTTCGAACTGCAGATCGAGTATCTCAAGCGCACCCCGCAGGTGCGTGATGTGCTACTCTCCGGCGGCGATCCTCTGGTGCTGGCGCCCAAGATCCTGGAAGAGATCCTTGCCCGCCTGCGCGAGATCCCGCACATCGAGATCGTGCGCATCGGCTCGCGCGTGCCGGTCTTCATGCCCATGCGCGTCACCGATGAATTGTGCGCCATGCTGCAGAAGTACCATCCGCTGTGGATGAACATCCACGTCAACCACCCCGCCGAGATCACCAAGGAACTCGCCGAGGCAACCGATAAACTGACCCGCGCCGGCATCCCGCTGGGCAACCAGGCTGTGCTGCTGGCAGGGGTCAACGACAACGTCCACATCCAGCGCCACCTGGTGCAGGACCTCGTGCGCATCCGCGTGCGCCCGTATTACCTGTACCAGTGCGACCTGGTCGAAGGCGCCGGGCACTTCCGCACGCCGGTGGCGAAGGGCATCGAGATCATGGAGGGCTTGCGCGGGCACACCTCCGGCTTTGCCGTGCCGCAGTACATCGTGGATGCCCCCGGGGGCGGCGGCAAGATCCCGGTGATGCCGAACTACCTGCTCTCCATGTCGGACCACAAGATCATCCTGCGCAATTTCGAGGGCTACATCACCACCTACGAGGAACCCACCGATTACACCCCCGCCATGGCTGCCGTTTACAAGGGACCCAAGCGCCTCGAACCCGGGCAGGAGGGGCTGACCGCCCTGCTGGATGGCGATAAAATGTTCATCAAGTCCGAAGGTTTCGACGAGGTGCACGACCGCCACGGCACCCAGCACCGCCTGAAGGACGAGTCGAAGTGGAAACCGCTTGGCATCGGCTCGGGCGAGGACAAGTGATATGAATTATCGCCGCTTGGGTCGTTCGGGTCTGAAGGTCAGTGAACTCTCCTTTGGCTCCTGGGTCAACTTTGGCATCAAGGTCGACGAGGATGCCGCCCGGGAGTGCATGACCGCCGCCTACGAAGCCGGGGTCAACTTCTTCGACAATGCCGAAGTGTATGCCGGGGGCAAGTCGGAGAGCGTGATGGGCGCGGTGCTGAAGAAGATGGGCTGGCGGCGCGGCAGTTATATCATCTCGACCAAGTTCTTCTGGGGCTTGCACAACGGTCCCAACGAGAAGAACACCCTCAACCGCAAGCGCCTGCTGGATGCCATCGATGGCTCGCTTCAGCGCCTGCAGCTGGATTATGTGGACCTGGTCTTCTGCCACCGCCCCGACCCCGAAACGCCCATCGAAGAGACCGTCTGGGCGATGCACGACATCGTCGCCCGCGGCAAAGCCATCTACTGGGGCACCTCCGAGTGGAGCGCGGCGGAGATCATGGCAGCCTGGCAGATCGCCGAGCGGCACCATTTGCACAAACCGGTGATGGAACAGCCGCAGTACAACCTGCTGCACCGCGAGCGCGTCGAGCGCGAGTACGCCCGCCTCTACACCGATATCGGGCTGGGCACCACCGTCTGGAGCCCGCTCGCCTCCGGCATGCTGACCGGCAAGTACAACGACGGCATCCCGGCGGACAGCCGCGCCAACCTGAAAGGCTACGAGTGGCTCAAGCCGCACATCACTGACCCGGAGCGCATCGCCCAGGTGAAGAAACTGGTGCCGATTGCCCGGGACCTGGGCATGGACATGGCGCAGATGGCGCTGGCGTGGTGCCTCAAGAACCCGAACGTGAGCACGGTCATCATGGGCGCCAGCCGGGTGGAACAGGTGAAACAGAACCTGAAAGCGCTCGAGGCTGCTGATCTCCTGACCCCCGAGGTGCTGAAACGCATCGACGAAACACTGGGCAACAAACCCAAAGAAGAGGATTGACAGGCGCGAGCCTTAAAACAGAGAGCCCCGGGACCGCAGAGGTACCGGGGCTCTTGACTTTATATTAATGACTCTCAGGAAGTGGGCGGCAGGGGTTCGTTGGGCGGCAGGATGCTTTCCACCTTCTTGGGCTCCTTCTTCTTGCGCAGCAGCACGATCGGCACGACCACCCCGATGGCGATAAAGAGGACGGACAGGCACAGCGGCAACAGTCCCCAGGCAGCGGCAATGTCGTAGTCATCGAATACCCCCGCCAGCATGGCAATGCCGCTTGGCAGCATCAAACACAGCCCGGGCAGACCGCACAGCACGACGGCGGCTACAGCGCCGATGATGACCCCGGTGCGGGAATCTTTTTTCTCCATAATTTAATTCTCCTCTCTTCTATATACTCTGGTTTGAGTATAGCGGCGATGGGCGTTGGACGCAAGCAAGCGCCTCACAGCTGCGGGGCGCGCGTCCGGATGCGCTCCTTGACCCGCTCGATGAACTCCGCCAGGGGGATGTTGTCCGCCCGCGAGCCGTCGCGCACCCGCAGCGAGACCTGCCCGGCTTTGGCTTCGTTCTCACCCACCACCAGCATGTACGGCACCTTCATTAGCTGTGCCGCCCGTATCTTGGCATTCATCCGCTGCGGGCTGAGGTCGGAGGACGCCCGGATGTCCTGCTCGCGCAGCTGGCGCACGATGCCCTCGGCGTACTCGTTCTGGTTGTCGGTGATCGGGATGAGGCGCACGTGCTCCGGCGAGAGCCAGACCGGGAAATTGCCGGCGTAATGCTCCAGCAGGAAGCCGACCATGCGTTCGTGCGTGCTGAGCGGGGCGCGGTGGATGCACAGCGGCACCTTCTCGACCCCTTCCTTGCTCATATACTTCAGGTCGAAGCGCTCGGGCACCGCGAAATCCACCTGGTTGGTCGCCAGCGAGAATTCCCGCCCGATGGCGGACCAGATCTGGACGTCGATCTTGGGACCGTAGAACGCCGCCTCGTCGCGCGCTTCGATGAAGGGCACATTGCCGTTCGTCATGGCGCGCCGCACCATGTCCTCCGTCTCCTGCCACAGGCGCTCGTTATCCACGTATTTCTTGCCAAGACCTTCCCTGGCGTGCAGGCTGAAGCGCATCACGTACTTGTCGATGGCGAACAGGTCAAAGTATTTCTTGTACAGGTCGATGACGCCCATGAACTCCTGCTCGAACTGCTCCTCGCTGCAGTAGATGTGGGCGTCGTTCATCTGCATCGAACGGACGCGCATCAGCCCGAACAGTTCGCCCGATTTCTCGTAGCGGTAGCAGGTGCCGTATTCCGCCAGGCGGATGGGCAGGTCGCGGTAGGAGCGCGCTTTGGCGGCGTAGATCTTGTGGTGCATCGGGCAGTTCATCGGTTTGACGTAGTACTTGACGCCTTCCAGTTCCATCGGCGGGTACATCGATTCGGCATAGTAAGGCAGGTGCCCGGAGCGGATGAACAGGTCTTCCTTTGTCAGGTGCGGTGTGCGCACCCGCAGGTAGCCCGCCTTATCCTCCATTTCCTTCGCCAGCCTCTCGAGTTCCTCGGTGATGATGCCGCCGTTCGGCAGCCAGAGCGGCAGACCGGGACCGACTTCGTCGTCATAGATATAGATCTCCAGTTCCTTGCCCAACTTGCGATGGTCGCGCGCCTTGGCTTCCTCCAGCATGCGCAGGTGTTCCTTCAACTCGTCCGGTGTCTTCCATGCGGTGCCGTAGATGCGCGTCAGCATCTTGTTGTGCTCGTCGCCGCGCCAGTATGCCCCGGCGATCGACATCAGTTTGAGCGCCGCCGGGTTGATCTGGCGCGTGTTCTCCACGTGCGGACCGCGGCACAGGTCGGTGAAGGTATCGTGCTTGTAGATGGATATCTCGGGCTTCTCTGCCAGCGGGTTGCCGTACTCGTCCAAGCCGCCTTGTTCCAGCCCGTCGATCAGTTCCAGTTTATAGGGCTGGTCGGCGAACAACTCGCGGGCTTGCGCGGCGGTCAGCGCCTGGCGCGTGAAGGGATGCCCGGCGGCAATGATCTGGCGCATGCGCTTTTCGATCTTTTCCAGGTCTTCGTTGCTGATCGTCCCGGGCAGGTCGAAATCATAATAGAAACCATTCTCCACCGGCGGACCGATGGTGTACTTGGCTTCGGGATAGAATTCCAGCACTGCCTGCGCCATGATATGGGCGGCGGAGTGCCGGATGCGGTACAGTTGCGAGTCTTCGTAACGTTCTTCAGGTTGACCAGCCATTTTCTCTCCTTGCGCTGTGACATTGACAGGCACGTGCACCGGGCTGCGCGGCTGCCTGCCAGGGAATAAAAAAACCCGCCCGGATTCGGGGCGGGAGCATGCTCTCGCGGTTCCACCCGATTTGCCCGAACGTGCAGGGCATCTCTTGAGCCGCTAACGGGGCAAACCGTTCCCCTTACTGGGCGCCAGGCGCCGTTGGGGTTTCCGCTCGCGGGTGGTTTTCAGCGCCGCCTGCCGTGGAAGGCT
>JBFYSG010000309.1:0-3340 GCA_041301835.1 Chloroflexota bacterium
CGAACTGCGCCGGAAAGTCGGCATGGTCTTCCAAAAGCCCAACCCTTTTCCGCAGTCGGTCTACGATAACGTAGCGTTCGGCGTGCGGGCGCTGGGGCTGGCGCACAGGAAAGCAGACCTGGAGCCGATCGTGGAAGCGAGCCTGCGTGCCGCGGCGCTGTGGGATGAAGTCAAGGATCAGTTGAAGCAGAACGCGCTGGGATTCTCGCTCGGACAGCAGCAGCGTATCTGCATCGCCCGGGCGATCGCGGTCAAACCGGATGTGATCCTGTTCGATGAATCCACCTCGGCGCTCGATCCGATCGCCACGGGTCAGATCGAGGACCTGATCACCGACCTGAAGAAGGAATACACCATCGCCATCGTGACCCACAACATGCAGCAAGCCGGGCGCATCTCGGATTTCACCGGGTTGCTGTGGCTGGGCGATCTGGTGGAATTCGACACCACCGATAAATTGTTCACCCGCCCGGAAAAGGAACTGACCGAAGCCTATCTGACCGGCAAGATGGGCTGAATGGAGAGCGCATGGAATTTTACCTGGAAGACCTGATCAAGCTTCTGCTGGCAGTGCTGGCAGGCGGACTGGTGGGGCTGGAGCGCGAGTTCCGCGACAAGAGCGCCGGCTTCCGCACGCTGATCTTCATCGCCATCGGTTCGACGGCATTCACCATCGTTTCGGCGCGGCTGTCACCGGAGAGCGACCCGAACCGCATCGCCGCCAACATCGTCACCGGCATCGGCTTCCTGGGGGCGGGTGCCATCCTGCGCGATGGACCGCGCATCACCGGTCTGACTACCGCGGCAACGATCTGGTTGACCGCCGCCCTGGGCATGGCGATCGGCGGGGGGCAGTACTGGCTGGCGGGGATGCTGGTGGTGGTGAGCAGCATCGTGCTGTGGTTGTTCCCTTTCTTCGAGATCCACATCGACAAGACCCGCGAGGAGCACAGTTACGAAGTTGCCCTGCCGCTCAACCTGGAGAAGGTGGAAACGATCGAGGCGAAGATACGCGCCCTGGGACTGCGGGTGCACCGCAGCCACCACATCAAGCGGAATGGGGAGATGCACTGCACCTGGGGGGTGAGCGGCTCCCCTAAAAAGCACGACCAGTTCATGCACTTTCTGTTCGCCGACCCGGATGTCAAGGAGTTCCACTACTAGCCCGGCGGGCAGGAGCCTGCCCGCGGTTGATAAGAAACACCCCGAAGGGATCCTTCGGGGTGTGCTCGTCTATCCTGCCGGGGCGGGAGCGGGAGGACCGCCGGACTTGACCTTTGCCAGGCGGGCGGTGTACTCGCTGACGTTGGGCGGGTTCATGGCAATGATGGACTCGAGCGACAGGACGGCGCTCTCGCGATCCCCAGCCTCCAGGAAGAGCTCGACCAGCGCATCCAGGTGGGGGACAGCATCCGGCAGACGCTCAGCCTGGCGGAACTCCTCTGCCAGCACGCGGCGCAGGAGGATCTGCTTGGGGTCTTCGCTGACCAGATCTTCCAGGAAGGGGATGGCTTCACCGCGCCGCCCCGCATTCTGCAGGTAGGTCAGGAAACTGTCAAGTTCATCCGCCGCCTGCTTGTCCTGCCCGAGGCGCAGGTTGAGCTGGATGAGGTCCTTGCGCACCCCCATTTCATCGGGCTGGATGGTGCGGATCTGCTCGAAGATGCGCAGAGCCTGGCGCCAGTCGAGGCGCTGCATGTCGATATCTGCCATGCGCTGCAGGAGTTTGACGCTCCAGGCACGGTTGGCGCCGCCTTGCTGTGCCAGGCGCAGGGCGATGGTATAGGTCTTGCGCGCCATTTCCAATTCCGCCAGGCGGTAATAGATATCCGCCAGGTCAAGGTATTCGCCGATGGCTTCATCGACCAATCCCTGGGCGGCAAGTTGATCGATGAGCCGGTTGCGGGCGTTCAGGTCCATGGGCGCCGCCTGCACGATGCGGCGCAGCAGGGTGACAGCCTGGGAGGCTTCGCCGCGCGAACTGTAAGCCTGTGCCACCACGGTGTACTTGGTGATGGCATCCTGCGAGCGCCCATCCTGGATCAGCAGGTCGCCGATGATGGAATGCAGCGGCAGGTAGGCGGGGGCGAAGTGCAGGGAATCGAAGGCTTCTTCCATGGCTGTACGCAGGAAACCCGCTTTTGCCAATCCGCGGATGCGCCCGACGGCTTCGATGACCTGGCTGGACTGCGCCTGCACCAGGATCTCTGCCAGCGGCTTGCAGGAGGTGCCATCGTCCGGCGGAGGCAGTTGTTCGCGGGCTTGCAGGACGCGCCCGCGCCAGTTGGGCTGCAGCAGCAGGTTCTTGATGTTGTCGCACAGGTGTTCGTGGTCCGCCGGGTTGGTGACCTGTGCCTGGGCTTCGGTGTACGGTTCGTACATCTGGCGCAGTTCAGCGGCTTTATCAGGCGGCACAACGGCGAGGTCGGCGGCTTTGAGGGCTTCCATGTAATCGGAGACGGCTTCGGGCAGGTGTTCCATCTGCCGCTGGATCTGCCCCATCAACAGGCGCGAACCCAGCATGTAGGCATCATTCTTGACCGCCACCTGCAGGTTGCGCAGGGCGCTTTCGAGGCGCTCGGTCTTGGAGCGCAGGTAGCCCAGGTTGAAGTACACTGCCGGGTCCTTGAAGCCCGTCTCGATCGCTTTTTCCAGGTCTTCGATCGCCTGGGCATCCTGCCCGGAGGTCTGGGCTTCGATCGCCTGACCGATGTGGAGCAGGATGGTGGACCGTTCGCTGCGTTTCACTTCCAGGGGTCCCGTGCCGCGCATGATGGCAGACAAGCCTCCACTGCGGGCGGTGGGCGGTTCGCCGCTATCGTCGGAGAGGTCGAAGAGCACCTCCGCCATGCGGGCAAGGGCGCGCTTGTTGGTCTCGGCGATGGGGTCCAGCCCGCTGTCACCGCCCTTGGGGGGCTTGAGTTGTTTGGCTTCCTGGGACATGCGCAGCATACCGGTGCCGCCCACCGAGCGCATGGGCTTGGGAAGCGGCTGTCCGTTCTTGAGCATGGTCTGCGCCTGGCGGGCTTCGGCGCTGCCGGGGTTGAGGTGCAGAGCGCGCCCGATCATCTCTGCCGCCTTGTTGGCATTGCCCGCCTGCTGCTGCAGGCTGGCGATCGCCAGGTATTCGTTGATCGCCTGGGGGATGTGCCCGAGACGCTCATGCACCATGGCAAGGTAGTTGCGTGCCTCGATGTTCTCGGGTTCCAGCTGGGTGATGTGCACCCAGTTCTCCACGGCTTTTTCCACTTCCTGGCGCCGGATATACACATCCGCGGCTTTGGATGCATTCTTGACCGCCTCGCTGATCTTACCGGTGCGTTCCAGCAGGCGCAGATCG
>JBFYSG010000311.1:0-5318 GCA_041301835.1 Chloroflexota bacterium
CACGAATAACGAAGAAGATCGCCAGCAGAGGCAGGATCGCCAGCCCGCCGAAGATCGCCGAGACGATAAAATACCCCTGCTGCTGCGTGGCACCGGATGCCAGGGCGGCATCGACGATCGAGGGGGCGGCGACCGCCGCAACGAGGGAAGCGACCAGGTTGAAGAACATGCGGTAGCCGGTCAGGGTTGTGCGATCATCGTATTCGGTGGAAATCTCGGGGGTCAGTGCATAAAGCGGGACGCTGATGAATGTCTGCATCGTATCGCTCAGCATGTAGACCAGCGAGACGGTGGCAGCAAGCAGGATCTGGTTCGTGAAAGGCGGTGCCCACCACAGGGCAATGAATGCCAAGCCAAAGGGTATGGCGAAGAAAAGCAGGAATGGACGCCGGCGACCCCAGCGACTGCGTAAGCGGTCGCTGAGCGTTCCCACCAGCGGATCATTCAGGGCATCCCACAGGATGCCCAGGAACGCCGCCACGGATGCCAGGCGGGCATCCAGCCCGACGACATCGGTCAGGAAAATGGCGTAATACAACTGGCGCAGGGTGCCAAAAGAGGCAATGCTCCAGTCGCCGGACCCAAATACAAGCTTTTGCCAGATGGTCAGCCGCCTGGTTTCCATGTCATCCTTTGCCGGGCTCAATTTTCGATCACCATCCGGCTTTGGCATTATACCCTGATGCCATCCTTTACCGCCTGCCCCGAAATGGAATCGGGCAGGATATAATCAGGCGTGATGTCTGAGAAAGCCTCGCTGGTTGACAAGCTCAGGTTGTTGGGTGTGCGCCCGGCTGCTGAGATAAAAACCCCGGAAAAATTGGATCAGGTGGGAAACGCCATCGATGCCGTTGTGGCGGGGCGCACCCTGACGAACAGGCTGGGGGAGACATTCGTCAGTGAACAGGTTTATGGCGCTGATTTTTATTATGGCAGGTCGCCGATCCGCGTGCAGGTCCCCCTGCCCATGATCTCCGCCTGGGCGCAGGAACCGCGTTTCCGCGAACTTCCGCTGGAAGCCTATGCCTTCCTGGATACCGAGACCTCCGGGTTGGCGGGCGGGACCGGGACCTACGCTTTCCTGGTCGGCGCCGCCCGTTTCATCGATGGCAACCTGCACCTGGCGCAGTTCTTTATGCGCGATCCGGCTTCCGAGCCGGCGCTGCTGGAGAGCCTGGCAGAATTCCTTGCCCCCTGCGGCGCCCTGGTGACCTTTAATGGCAAAGCCTTCGACGCTCCGCTGTTGACCACCCGCTACACGCTGCACGATATACCGGATCCGATCCATGACCTTGCCCACCTGGACCTGCTTCCACTTGCCCGCCGCCTGTGGCGCGACCGCCTGCCTTCGCGGGCGTTGAAGTACCTGGAGGAGCACATCCTGATGGCGCCGCGCTCGAGCGAAGAGGTGCCGGGGTATGAGATACCCTACCTGTACTTCGATTACCTGCACAAAGGCGATGCCACCCCGCTCAAAGGCGTGTTCTACCACAATGCCATGGACGTGGTGGCAATGGCCGCGTTGTTGAGCCATATCCATACCATGCTGGAGGATCCCAGCGGCGACCTGGTGGAACACGGTCTGGACATGCTGGCGCTTGGTAAACTATACGAGGACCAGGGTCTCTGGGATCGCGCGGCACGCCTGTTGGAACACGGCATGGAAATGACCCTGCCCGAGCCGGATTTCTGGCAGGCGGTCCAGCGTCTCTCCCGCCTGCAGAAGCGGCGCGGCGACCTGGCAACAGCAGTCCAGTTGTGGGAACAGGCTGCCGGCAGGGGGCATGTCTATGCCCATGTGGAACTTGCCAAGTATCATGAACACACCCTCAGGGATTGGGATACCGCCTTGCGCTGGACCGAGTCTGCCATGCGCCTGGTGGACGAACTGGATATTCCGCGCTACGAATACGACCATTGGATGACAGAATTAACGCACCGACAAGCCCGGCTGGTCGGGAAGAAAGGTAACAGGTAGATCCACCCATGAAAATATTCCCCTTGCTCTTGATCGTAACTCTATTGCTGGCGGGCTGCGGTGGAGGTGCTGCGCAACCCACCACCGGTTTGCAGGTTGTGGCTTCCACGACGATCGTCGGCGATGTCGTCGCCCAGGTAGGCGGCGCTGCCATCGACCTGACGGTCCTGTACCCGGCGGGAGCCGATCCGCATACCTATGAACCGACCCCGCGCGACCTGGCTGCCATCAGCACGGCGGATGTGGTCTTCCTTAACGGTGCAGGATTGGAGGAATCGCTGATGCCCCTGCTGGAAACAAATGCGCCCGGTGCGATCGTAGCGCTGTCGGACGGCATCGACCTGCTCACCTTTGTAGGCGAGACGGGTGATGAGACCGACGGGCACCTGGCAGGTGACCCGCATACATGGATGAATCCCAACAATGTGATCCTGTGGGTCGAAGCCATCGCTGAGACGTTGAGCACGTTGGACCCGGTGCATGCCGGCACCTACCAGGAGAATGCCGCAGCATACAGCGCCTCGCTGCAGGAGCTGGACGCCTGGATCCTTGAACAGGTCAAGCAGGTCCCGCTTGAAAACCGGAAGATCGTGACCGATCACTTGATCTTTGGCTACTTCGGTGAAGCCTACGGATTCATCCAGGCAGGCGCTTTGATCGAAGCCTTCAGCACCAATGCAGAACCTTCGGCGCAGGACCTTGCCAGCCTGGAGGATCTCATCCTAAGCGAAGGGATCACGGTCATCTTCGTGGGCGAGAGCATCAACCCTGCCCTGGCGGAACAGGTCGCCCAGGAAACAGGTATCGTTGTGGTCCATCTCTACAGTGGATCCTTGTCCGAGCCCGGTGGTGAGGCGGATTCGTACCTTGCGTACATGCGCTATAATGTCGAGCAGATCGTTGCTGCCCTGAAATAGGCTGCTGGTCGGTTCGGTCTCTGTTCTCCTAGGAAATTCATGATCCATCACGCCCGACATCAAAAAGACCAACCCATCCTGGATGTCTCGGAGCTATCCATCCGGTATGATGGGCGCCCCGCGCTTGAGGATGTCAGTTTCCATCTGAATCCCGGTGAGAGTGTGGCGGTGGTCGGTCCCAATGGCGCCGGCAAGAGCACCCTGCTTAAAGTCGTGGCAGGTGTCCTGCGACCCACAACGGGCAGGGTAACGGTCTTTGGATCGGGACCCGCCGGGCATGTCTGCATCGGATACGTTCCACAACGCTCCCAGGTGGACATGCGCTTCCCTGTCTCGGTTGCGGATGTGGTCATGATGGGGCGTATTGCCAGGCTGGGCTTGTTCGGCATGCCGAAAAAGAAGGATTGGGAATTCGTCCATGCCGCGCTGGAAACGGTCGGGATGGTGGAGTTGGAAAATCGGCAGATCGGGGAGTTATCGGGGGGGCAGCAGCAGCGTATGTTCATTGCCCGGTCGCTGGCACAGGAAGCGGAGTTGATGCTGATGGATGAACCTCTTGCAGGGCTGGATTCGCCTTCGCAAGAGGGATTGCTCGGCTTGCTGGGTGAACTGCAGGACAGGGGTGTGACGGTGATGGTGGCGATCCACGACCTGGACCAGGCAGCACGCTATTTTGACCGCATCATGCTGCTGAACCATCGTCTGCTTGCCTTTGGCACCGCAGCGGATGTCCTGACGCCCGAGATCCTGCATCATGCTTACGGCGGGAAATTGCGTTTCGTGGAGGGAAGAGCCATTACCGATACCTGCTGTGATGGAGATGCGCATGACGGCAGTGATTAACTGGCTTGCCGAACCCCTGCAGTATGGATTCATGCAGCGGGGGCTGGTGGCGTCTGTTGTGGTCGGCATCGTCTGTGCTGTCGTGGGGACGTATATCGTCCTGCGGGGCATGGCGTTCTTTGGGGATGCCCTGGCGCATACCATCCTGCCCGGTGTGGCGGTCGGCTACCTGGTGAGCAATGGGGCACGTGAACCGCTTTTCTGGTGGGCGCTGGGCACCTCGGTGATCGCTTCGCTGGGCATCGGTGCCATCTCCAAGAGCGGCAGGATCAAGGAAGACACGGCGATCGGGATCATCTTTGCGGGTATGTTCGCCCTGGGGATCGCGATTATCTCCACCGTCCGCAGTTATGCCGTGGACCTGAGCCATTTCCTCTTTGGGAATGTGCTGGGTGTAACCCCGCAAAACCTAGTCTGGATGATCGTATTCGGCGGGGCGGTCCTGCTGGTGGTCGTGGCATTCTACAAGGAGTTCCTTGCCATCTCGTTCGATCCGATCCTGGCAGCAACCCTGCGCCTGCCGGTCAATGTGTATAACAACCTCATGCTGGTGGTGATCGCCATCACGGTAGCCGTGGCGATGCAAGCGGTGGGTGTTGCCCTGATGGTGGCGATGCTGGTCACCCCGGCGGCAACCGCCTCACTGCTTACCCGCCGCCTGCCGGCAATGATGATGACCTCCGCCATGCTGGCGGCTTTCTCGGGGGTGATCGGTCTGTATGCCTCCTACTACCTGGGCATCAGCTCCGGGTCGGCGATCGTTCTGACGGCTACGATAATCTTCGCGATCGCATTCCTTTTTGCCCCCCGGCGCGGCTTGCTGCGGCGGGCGAAGTGATCCTGCGGCAGCCTATCCGCCTTGTACTCATCGCCTTGCTGGCGGCGTGTACTGCCTGCCTACCGGGTCCTGGCACCGAGGTACCCGCGGGACCTACGGTCACCTACAACCCATTTGCCACGTTCACGTCCACGCCTTTTGAACCGGTCATGGATACGCCGGTTCCCAGCCTGACACAAACGATCGAAACCCGCGCACGCCCGCGCTACCAGTTGGAGGCGGTCCTGGATTATGCCAGTCGTACGCTCCGTGTGGACGAGATCATCGAGTATCCGAACCTTACCGGGGTATCCCTGGATGGTCTGACCCTGGCAGTGGAACCCAACCATTGGCAGGATTGTTTTTTCCTGGACAGCCTGGATGTGGACGGTCAACCGGTCGGTCATCGCCTGTATGGGCATACGCTCGAACTGGATCTCGCTGCTCCACTTGATCCCGGAGCAGAGGCGGTTATCCACCTGGTGTTTCAAATAGACCTGCCGGGGACAGACATGACTCAGGTGTTCGGCGCAAAGACGGACCAGATCAACCTGGTGGACTGGTATCCATTCATCGTACCCTACCAGGACGAGTGGGTCTTGCACGAACCGAACCTGGCGGGGGAACACCTGGTCTATGCATCTGCAGATTTCGAGGCTGTGTTGCAGGTCACCCCGGCTATGACCATTGCTTCCTCGGCGCCCCTGGTCGGGGGCGTTTATCGGGTGGAGAATGCCCGCAACCTGACCTTCTCGGTCAGTCC
>JBFYSG010000313.1:0-5427 GCA_041301835.1 Chloroflexota bacterium
GCACGCCGCCTTCTACGCCCGCCAGTTGACCGCCTATGCCTACGCCCTGGAGAACCCCGCCCCGGGCGCGCTCGGGCTTGCGCCGGTGCGCCGCATGGGGCTGTTCGTGGTGACGCCGGAACGCTTCGAGCGCAGCGCCGCCGGCGAGGTGGGCTTCGTCAACCGCACCACGTGGGTGGAGGTGCGGCGCGACGATGCCGCTTTCCTCGACCTGCTGAGCCAGGTGCTGGCTCTGCTGGATGCGCCGGAGCCGCCGGAACCCTCGGAGACGTGCGGGCTGTGCGCGTACAGGAAGGAAATGGCGGGGAGGTAGGGGGCATCAGCCCCCACCCCTTACCCCTCCCCCGAACTGCGGGGGAGGGGTATTATTTCTAAGGTAGGGAGCGGCTTTGCCGCTCCCTACCTTAGAAGTTCTTCGGTCCTTAAGAGAACAACCGAAGTCAGAAGACTTCGGTTGTCTATTCTGTCGGGGCGCCGGGAATTGAACCCGGGACCTCTTGCACCCCATGCAAGCGCGCTAGCCGGACTGCGCCACGCCCCGATAGGCAAGGCGCTATTATAGCCGCAATCGGGGATTCTGACAATAAAAACGCGTCCAAAGAGGGTGGAAACCCCACTTGCGGGTTGTCTGAACAATACTCCCCTGGTATCTTGAATCGCGTTCCGAAAAGGCGTACAATTTTGTAAGGAGCAAGCCCCTCTTCATAACGCTTCGCCGAAGGGAGCACAATATGGATGTGATCAAGGTCTCTGCCACCTCCCGTACGTCTGCCGTTGCCGGGGCGATCGCAGGTGTGGTGCGCGAGCATAAGCGCGCCGAAGTGCAAGCCATTGGAGCGGGGGCGGTGAACCAGGCGGTCAAGGCGCTGGTGTTGGCAACCGGTTATCTGAGGATCGACGGCATCAACGTGGTCGCGGTGCCGGAATTCGTGGACGTCGAGATCGAGGACAAGGTGCGCACGGCGATCAAGATCGTCGTCGAGCCGCGCTGATCCTTTTCAGCAGGACAGGCACGCGCATCCATGCCGGGCAGGCGCCTCGCCAGCGCGCCTGCCTTGTGCTATCATTGTCCGCATGACCGCCCGGCGCGCCCAACTGACCCGCCTGCCGCCCCTGCTCCTGCTGGGGCTGATCCTCGCTGGACTGGCGGCGGGCATCGTGCGGGCGGCGCCCCAGGCGGCGGCGCCTCGAGCCGCGGCGCCCGACCAGGGTACTATCGTCATCAGCGAGTTCCGCACGCGCGGCATCGGGGGCGAGTACGATGAGTTCGTCGAACTATTCAACCCCAGCGGGCAGAGCATCGACATCGGCGGGTGGGTCATCCGCCGCACCAGCGCCTGCGGCGCGGTGGTGGTCGACCTGGCGACGATCAGCGCCCCGCGCTGGCTGGCGCCGGGTCAGCATTTCCTGGTGGCTTCCGGCGCCGCCAGCAGCCTGAGCGCCGACCAGGTGTGGTCCTCCACCAGCGAGCGCGCCATCCCGGATGACGGCGGCATTGCGCTGTTCGACCCCGACTTCGCCGCGCCGGTGGATGCGGTGGGTCTGTGCCTGACCGCGCTCTACCTGGAGGGCGAACCGCTCGACCCGCTGACGACCAATTTCAACCGCGGGTACGAACGCCTGCCGGGGGGGAGCGCCGGGAACTGCACCGACAGCGATGACAACGCGCTTGATTTCCAATACCTGGCGACGAGCGATCCACAGCGCAGCACGAGCGCGCTGACCACTGCCTGCATCCCCCCGACACCCACACCCACGTTCACCAGCAGCAGCACCGCCGACACATCGGATGCCATCCTCATCTCGGAATTCCGCACGCGCGGCTTGAACGGGGAGGATGACGAACTGGTGGAACTGTTCAACCCGGGCGCCAACACGGTGCAGATCGGCGGCTGGGCGCTGTGGCGATCGAGCGGCTGCGGCATTGTGACCAGCCCGGTGTTCATCATCCCCGGTGGGACGCAACTGGCACCCGGGCGGCACTTCCTGGCGGCATCCGAGAATGCCAGTCTGCTGATCACCCCCGACCTGGTGTATGCCTCCGAACTGCCCGACAACGGCGGCATGGCGCTGCTGGACGACCAGATGCGCATCATCGACCAGGTGGGCATGTGCGTCGATACGCTGTACGTGGAGGGCGATCCCCTACCGCCGCTGGACCCGGACGCGTCCGAGGAGCAGGGTTATGAACGCGAGCCGGGCGGCATCGGCGGCTCGTGCAGCGACAGCGGCGACAACCTGGCGGATTTCTCGCTCATCAGCCCCAGCCTGCCGCAGAACCTGGGTTCGCCGCCGGTGGTGTGCTCCGGCATCGCCACCTCCACGACCACGCGCACCCCGACCATCACCTACACGCGCACGCTGACGCCCACCGTGCGCACATCCACCTCCACGCGCACGCTGACGCGTACAGCCACGCGCACGCGCACCCCGTCCGCATTCCCCACCGCGCTGCCGGGCAACGTGGTGATCAACGAGTACCTGCCGCGCCCGGTCAGCGACTGGAACGGCGACGGCGAGGCGAACAGCCGCGACGAGTACATCGAACTTATCAACATGGGTGCCACCAGCATCGACATCCGCAACTGGAAACTGGATGACCTTGCCGACGGCGGCTCGGATCCCTACACCCTGCCGAGCCTGACCCTGGCGCCGTACGAGATCGTGCGTTTCTATGCCAGCGAGACCGGCATCTCGCTCAGCGATGGGGGCGACAGCGTGCGCCTGCTCAAGCCCGACGGGCGCACGGCAGACAGTCACTTCTACAGCGTGGTGCTGGCTTCGGACCGCACCTGGTGCCGCCTGCCGGACGGCACGGGGGCATGGGCGTTCACCTGCCGACCCACCCCGGGGCGCCCCAACGCCCTGCCGCAGGCGGATGAACCCGGCAGGGAGGAACAGCCGGTCGTGACCGCCGACTGCCGCCTGCCGGATACCATCCCGGGTCCCTTCTGGTTGGCGGAATGCGATTCCCCCGGCGGCGATATCTGGTTCCGCTTCAGCGAGGGGCGCCTGTGGCTGGCGGACCACTGGAAGTGGGACGTCTTCGTGGAATAAAAAAGTGAAATAAAAAACCGGCTCCTGAGGGAGCCGGTTCTGATCTGGATGCCCGTCAATCGCAAGCGGCGCGCGCCACTTCCTCCGGGTCGAAGACCACTTCCTCCTTGCCGGTCAACTTCTCCTCCACCTTGCTGGCGATCAACCCCAGGTGACCGGAGTGGGCGACGTAATCGATGTCATCCGCCGGAACCGTCAGAACCGGGCAGAGCGTGAAATTGTAGATCCAGGTCTCGTACAGGTCGTTCAGGCTGGTCAGGTAATCCGCCGGGATGGTGCGCTCGTACTCGCGCCCGCGCTTGCCGATGCGCTGAGCCAGGGTGGGCACCGAGGCGCGCAGGTAGATGACCAGGTCGGGCGGCGGCAGGAATTCCACCAGGGTCAGGTAGAGTTCGCGGTAGGTCTGGTAGTCGCGCGGGCGGATGTGCCCCTGCAGGAAGAGGTTGTGGGCGAAGATCTCCGCATCCTCATAGACCGAGCGGTCCTGGACGACGGAGCTGGGGGACAGCGCCAACGGGTGATGGGCGCGCAGGCGGTGGGTAAGGAAGAAGATCTGTGACTGGAACGCCCAGGTCTGCATCTCGCGGTAGAAATCTGCCAGGTAGGGATTCTCTGCCACCGGTTCGAAGAAGGGCGTCCATTCCAGTCTCTCGCACAGCATCTCGACCAGGGTGGACTTTCCGACCCCGATGTTCCCGGCTACCGCGATGAATTTTTTCATAGTTTCCTCACCTGTTCGTGAATTGGCAGATGCTGGCGGCGGTCATTGACCCGCCCGGGCAAGTTCGGTTTCGATCATTTGCTGGAAGGTGGCGTAGGATTGCGCGCCGATCAACTGTGTGTCGTTGATGAAGAAGGTCGGCGTGGATTGGACGCCCAGGCGCAGGGCATCGCTGTAATCCTCCAGCACCTCCGCCTGCTGGCGGCGGTTGTCCAGGCAGGAGGCGAACTTGTCCTCGTCCAGCCCCAGGTCCAGGGCATACTGGTCGTAGGCGGAACGTCCATAGCCGTACACTCCAGAGAAGATGGCAGCCTGGAACTCCCAGTAGGCGTCCTGGTCGCCGGCGCAGTTGGCGGCTTCGGCGGCGGGCTGCGCTTCGGGATGCCCGCTGAGGGGGAAGTCGCGGTAGATGAATCGCACCCGGTCGCCGTACTCAGCCAGGATGAGCGGCAGGACTTCGTTGTGCCAGACCTGGCAGTAGGGGCACTGGTAATCGCTGAACTCGACGATGGTG
This sequence comes from Chloroflexota bacterium, assembly GCA_041301835.1. GTDB lineage: Bacteria > Chloroflexota > Anaerolineae > Anaerolineales > Villigracilaceae > UBA877. The sequence goes on from JBFYSG010000313.1 coordinate 4,293, forward strand.
ACGAGCGCGTCCGCCGGACCGAGTGAGGGGTCGTCGTCGGTCACCGGGCTAAGGCTGGCAGAGGCGGCGGGGCGGGTACTGCCCAGCATGTAGCCGGCTGCCAAGCCGAGAAAGAATGCCACTGGAATGAAGAGAGCCGCAAAAGAGGATGAGCGTCGCTTGCCGCGCTTGCTGGGGCTACTCATGGGCGCATTATAAACCTTTCCCCCGTGCCGGGAGGATTCTTTTAGGTCTTTAAGATTACCCCGGGATCAAGGCTTCCCGGGGTAATCTGAACTTTAAGGTCGAGGCGGACGAGGCGCGCCTCAGTCGATGCGCTGCAGGATCTCGGTGCCGGAATTGTCCTGCGAGTTCCACCAGTTGGTGTACAGGCTGTCGCCGCTGACCGAGGTGGTCTCATAGGTCAGGGAGGTGTCGTACTCGGGGATGTAGTAGGTCCAGGTCAGGGTGCTGCCGGTCCAGGACTGGGAGGTGATGTCGTAGGTGGTGCCTTCGTAGGTGACCGAGCTGACCGAGTAGACCAATCCGTCCCATTCGATGACGAAGACGTCCAGGGTCTCGGGGTCCTGCCAGGTGCCTGCCAGCCCGGGCATGGATTCTTCGTTGCTGCTGCCCAGTCCGGGGATGTTAAGGCTGGAGCATGAGCAGGCGATCAGGAACAGCGCCGTAAAGGCGGCAACAAGAACAAGGAACACTTTATTGCGTGGGTTCATGGCTTCTCCTCTTTTGGAAAAATAAGATGCCCCATTATATCCTGCCTGCCCGGAAATAATAAGCCCGTTTTAGTCCAAATAGGACATATGGATTATCGCCGGGCAGGGGAGCCCGGCTCACTCGATCAAGAGCGCGATGGCGGGCGGCAAGCCTTCGACCACCTTGAAACTGCCGTCGCTGTCCCTCAGCACGAAGTATTCGAAGACGCCGCCCCGATGCATGCAGTGATAATCGGCAGGCAGGCTGTGGCATGGGGTCCAGTCTGCCAGGCTCCCATCTGGAAGCGCAAAGGTGACGGTGAAGCGGTACAGGCCGCCGCTCTCCTCAGCCTGGTACAGGATGTCGCGCACCGGCATGCAGGGGAAATCCGGCTCCTGGCATAACTGCCCGATGACCGCGGGCAGATCGTTGAAATCCATGT
>JBFYSG010000314.1:0-6644 GCA_041301835.1 Chloroflexota bacterium
GACAGGTCAACGATGCGCACCTCTTGCAGACCCTCGGTGCTGGTGAAGCCCAGGCGCTGACCGTCCGGTGACGGCAGCCCCCAGGTATTGGCGACCGCCACCTGCTGGCGCGGCTCACCCGCCACGGGAACGAACCACAGACCGCCCAGGTACAGGTTGCCCATGGGATCGGTGATATGGAAGAGCGAGAAGCCGGAAGAATCCGCCAACCAGACGATCTCAGGACCGAAGGTCGCAGGTTCGTACCCCTCGGGGTAAGTGAAGACAGTGCGCGCCTGCGTGCCGTCAACCTGTGCCAGGTCGAGGCTGCCGGGGCGGTAAAGGCTCATCCATTGACCGTCCGGGGAAAAGGTGGCAATGCCGCCCTGCCTGGGGGCGAACACCTGCACGGGCGCGCTGCCCGGGGCGTCGGCATCTGCCCGCTGGAGGTCATAGAAGGGCTGGAAACCTCCAGCCTGGTTCAGCGTGAAGAGCACCTGGTGCGTGTTGGGGATGAAATCGAAACGCCACACCGCCGCTGCCTGCGCTGCCAGGTACTCGGCGCTGACCAGCACCTGCGGCTCGCCGCCGTCGGCAGGGATGGCGATCAGTTCACCCGTATCATCACGCTTGAAGACTACCATCCGACCGTCGCTGGAAAGGATCACCTCCATCACATTGACCGAGTCGGTCAGCTGGCGTGCCCCTTCGCCTTCCGTCCAGATCCAGGGGTCCGCCTGGCGCGAAAAGGCAACCCGCAGGACCTGCGGTTGGGTCGTTGCGGGCATATCCGCCGGCGGGGCGGTGGGGACGGGTGTCCCGCTGCCGGGGGCGCAGGCGGCGAGAATGGTAAGGAAGAAAAGGCTCAACAAGATCAACGGTTTCATCTACACATGCTCCTGGAAGAAAAGGATTGCTGCCGGGTGCCTTGATCACAAGGCATACGGGTACAGGACGCACGCCGGTGGATAAAAGTTCCTGCGCGCCAATCTCCTGTGATACACTTGGTTTTTACCACCATCCCATCCAGGAGAAATTTCATTCATGTGCGGTATTTTTGGCATTGTAACCCGGGACGAACAGCCCCTTGGACCCATCCTCATTGAAGCCGCCCGGCGTTTGACCTACCGGGGCTATGACTCGGTCGGCGCCGCGACGATCTCGGGCGGGCACATCGACCTGCGCAAGGATGTAGGCAGGGTGGACGAGGTGGCGGAGAAGTACGATTTCGCCGCCATGACCGGGGCGCGCGGCATAACCCAAGTGCGCTGGGCGACCTTCGGCGAGCCTTCGCAGGTAAATTCCCAGCCGCACATCGATTCGGACGGCGACCTGGTGGGGGCACACAACGGCAACGTGGTCAACAACGTGGAACTGCGCCAGCAGTTCATGGCGGAAGGTCTCACCGTCCGTTCGATGAACGACGGCGAATCCTGCGTCCATGCGGTCGAGCGTTACATTAACAAGGGCTACGACTTCATCGACGCCATCCGGCTGGCATACGGCGACCTGGAAGGCGATTATGCCTTTGTCATCGGGCGCGTGAATGACGATAAATTGTACGCCTTCAAGAAGGGCTCCGGCTTGGTGGTGGGGCTGGGCGATGGATTCACCTGCGTCTCCTCAGACCTGCCCTCGATCCTGCCGTTGACGCGCGACATCGTGCGCATGAATGACGGCGAGATCGTCACACTGTGGGCGGAGCGGGTGGAACTGCGCTCGGTGAAGGATGGTTCGGTCATCGAACACCAGGTGGAGACCATCACCGAATCGATGGACGCGGTGCAGAAGGGCGGGTACGCCCACTTCATGCTGAAGGAGATCCACGAACAGAGCCAGGTGGGGCGCGAACTCCTGCACAGGCTGGCAGACAGCCCGGACGTGCCCGTCATCCTGGAGAGCATGCGCACGGCGCGCCACCTGTATTTCATCGGCTGTGGCACCAGTTACCACGCCTGCCTGGCTGGCGCGGTCTACTTTGCCCAACTGGCGGGGCGCGCCGCCATCCCGGTGCTGGCGCCCCAGTTCATCCCCCAGTACCTGCCGGCGGTCAACCACCAGGATGTTGGCATCTTCGTCAGCCAGTCGGGTGAGACCAAGGATGTGTTGAACGTCCTGCAGTTGGTCGAACCCCGGGGCATGACCGCCTACGGCCTCGCCAACGTGATCGGCTCCACCCTGACCAAGGCGGCGGCTCTCACCCTGCCGCTGTGTTGCGGTTACGAGATCTCGGTTCCGGCGACCAAGACCTTCACCAACCAGGTGCTGACCTTCCTGTACCTGGCATACCGCCTGGCGGGGCGCGATACCCGGGAACTGGATGCAATCCCCGACCTGATGGACCGGACACTGGACATGACCGCCCCGCAGGTGGAGGCGCTGGTGCCCTCGGTCAATGAGTGGAACGACCTGTACTGCCTGGGTTACGGTGCCACCTATGCCATGGCGCTGGAAGGCGCCTTGAAACTCAAGGAGATCACCTACGCCCACTGCGAGGGCATGCTCTCGACCGAGTTCAAGCACGGACCGCTCTCGGCAGTCACGCAGGGCTTCCCGATCTTCTTCGCCACCGGTCCGAAGGATGTGGGACTGATCGTCAGCGGTATCAACGAGGTCACCTGCCGCGGGGCGCGTGCCATCGCCATCGGCGAGGAGGATGCCCGCCTGCGCGCCAATGCCAGCGAACTGATCGTGCTGCCGGCATCCACGCCGGAGATCGCCTCGCTGCTGTCGGTGCTGCCGCTGCAGCTGCTCTCCTATCACATGAGCGTGCAGCGCGGTTTTGACCCCGATTTCCCCAGGAACCTGAGCAAGACCCTGACGGTGGATTGACCCCCGCACAGGAGCAGGCGCCTGACACCGCACCCTGCGCATGGTAAGAATGGAAAGAAAACCAGGACATCCATCCCTGCTCGAGCGCATGAAGGCGCTGCTGGTCCACCGGCACCTGCCGCTGATCAGCACCCTGCTGGGGGTGCTCACGGGCATCCCGACCCTGTGGACCGGGTGGGGACCCTCGGATGACCTGCTGCAGCGCAGTTTCATCCTCGCCTCCAGCCTGCCCGAGGTCTTGACCCGCCTGTATGTCTTCCTCGACCCGCGCCTCAACCACCTGTGGATGGATGCTGGCTATTATCCCTGGTGGACGAACGAAACGGCGCGCATCATTTTCTTCCGACCGATCGCGGCCTTCTCCCTGTGGCTGGATTACCAGTTCTGGCAGGATTCGAACTGGCTGATGCACCTGCACAGCCTGGCGCTGTACGGCGTGCTTTGCCTGACGGCGGCGCTGCTCTTCCGGCGGTTGATGGGGCGTACGCTGCAGGCTGGGCTGGCTTCGGTGCTGTTCGCGCTCAGCACCGCCCACATGGGCGCGGTGGTCTCGCTGGCGGCGCGCAACCTCATCCTGATGACGCTTTTCGGCGTGCTGGCGCTCCACTTCCATGACCGCTGGCGCCGGGATGGGTGGCGACCCGGTCTGCCGCTGGCGCTGCTGAACCTGGGGCTGAGCCTCTTCTCGGCGGAGACCGGGCTGACGACCTGCGCCTACCTGCTGGCATATGCCCTGCTGTTGGATGCGCGCCCGCTGCGCAGCCGCCTGCTCTCGCTCTCCCCGTATGTCCTGCTCGCCGGCGCCTGGCTGGTTTTTTACCAGGCAGCCGGTTACGGCGCCCTGGGCTCGGGTTTTTATCTCAGCCCGTGGGAACAGCCGCTCCCCTTCACCTGGGCGATCGTGGAACGCTTCCCCTTCATCCTGATGGGGCAGTGGGTGCTGCCCGACCCGGTGGTGTACACCGTGCTTTCGATCGGTGCCAGGCTGCTCTTGTGGGTCATCTCGGTGGCGGTGCTGGTTTTCATCGCCTTCCTGCTCGCCCCGCTGGTCAGGCGGGACCGCCCGGCGCGCTTCTGGATGCTGGGCATGCTGCTGGCGGTCGTCCCGGTGTGCAGCGTCAGCCCGGCGAGCGGGCGGCACCTGATGTTCATCAGCCTGGGAGCCTTTGGGCTGATGGGACAGTTGATCACCGGGAGGCTGACGCTGCCTGCCTGGGTGCCTGCCAGCCGGGGCTGGCGCAGAGCCGCCCAGTGGATGTGCCTGGTCTTTGCCGTCTTGCACCTGGGGCTTTACCCGCTGGTCGGCGCCTTCGTCCGCCCGGCGCTGGACGGTTACGCGGTTGCCGCCACCGATATCGGCACAGGAGCGGCGCTGGCGGAACAGGATGTGATCCTGGTGAATGCGCCCAGTCCCAGCCTGTTCCTGTATTTCCCTTCCTACCGTGAGCATTACAGGCTGGCGCTTCCGGCGCACCTGCGCGTGCTGGCGCCGGGTTTTTCAGCGGTCTCTCTGACCCGGGTGGATGAGCATACCGTCACCCTCCAGCCTGAGAACGGATTCCTGGTCCCGCCGGTCAACCTTGACCTGGACGGCAGGTCCTTCCTGCCCCTGTTCCACAGTTCCTACAGCTTCCAGTATGGCGACGGCTTGTTCCGCGGCAGCGGATACCCTCTGGCGGTGGGTCAGCGCGTGGACCTGGCGGGGCTGAGCGTGGAGGTGCTTTCGCTGACCGAGGATGGGCGCCCCCTGGCGGTGCGCGCCACCTTCGACCAGCCGCTTGACGACGAGTCACTGCTCTGGCTGGTGTGGGATTGGGCGGCTTCGCGTTATGTGCCCTTCGAACTGCCCGCCCCCGGCATGAGCGTCCGGATCGCCGGTCCGTATTGAGACCCGCGCCGCGCCGCCGCCGGGGGATTTTAAGGAAATGGAACAGAAAAACATAGTACACTAAAGAGATCAGCGACCCATCCACAAGGAGGTGCAGATGGCTGAAGCGACGGGCTGTGCCCGACCCACCGGCGCGGTGCTTGGCGGCGAAAAACCCGCCTCCGCCGATCCGACCCCAGAGAAAAAGGAGATGACCCTTATGACCGCTCGTGTGGGGCAGAAAGCCCCGGATTTCCAGGCCCCGGCGTATCACCGCGGCAAATTAGGCACCGTCAAGTTGTCCGATTACCTCGGCAAATGGGTGCTGGTCTGTTTCTACCCGGGGGATTTCACCTTCGTCTGAGCGACCGAAGTGTCCGCGGTCGCGGCAAAATATAAAGTCCTGCAGGACCTGGGGGTGGAGGTTATTTCTGTCAGCGTGGACAGCATCTTCGTGCACAAGATGTGGAACGACAACGAGATCTCCAAGATGGTGGAGGGCGGCGTGCCCTTCCAGATGGCATCGGACAGCGCCGGCAATGTCGGCAGGATCTTCGGCGTCTATGACGAGAACCTGGGCGTGGAACTGCGCGGCAGGTTCATCATCGACCCGGACGGCGTCATCCAGGGCATGGAAGTGCTCACCCCGCCGGTGGGGCGCAAGATCGCCGAATCGATCCGCCAGGTGCAGGCGTTCCAGCACGTGCGCGCCAGCAAGGGCACCGAAGCCTGCCCGGCGGGCTGGGAACCGGGTAAGATGACGCTCAAACCCGGACCCGACCTCGTCGGCAACGTCTGGAAGATCTGGAAACCGGACATGGAATAGCGCCCTGCGCCTTCTGAAATGAACCTGCCCTTCCCTCCCGCTCACCGGCGGGAGGGATTTCAATACCGGGGCTCCAAAATTGGCGTACAATCAACCTGATCCCACAGGAGGGGATGATCCATGGAACTGACCCCGCAACTGCGCGCCCGCCTGCTGGTCTTCCAGCAGGTCGAATTGACCGAGCATCACATCTATACTCTTATCGCCCGCGACCAGAAGGATGTTGGGAACCGCCAGATACTGGAGAAGATCGCGGCAGACGAATTGCACCATTCCCAACTCTGGCAGAAGTACACCGGCGTGGAGATGAAGCCGCGCCGCCTGGCGACCTGGTTCTACCACTTCATCAGCCGCGTGTTCGGCTTCACCTTCGGGATCAAGTTGATGGAACAGGGGGAGGAGCAAGCCCAGGAGAATTACACCGAACTGGAGGGGATCATCCCCGAGATCGAGCGCTGGGTCCAGGACGAGGATGCCCATGAGAAAGCCCTGATCGGCATGTTGGATGAGGAACGCCTGCGCTATGCCGGCTCGGTCGTCCTTGGGCTGAACGATGCCCTGGTGGAACTGACCGGCGCGCTGGCGGGCTTCACCCTGGCACTGCAGGATACCCGCCTGATCGCCCTGACCGGCTTGATCACCGGCATCGCCGCCTCGCTCTCGATGGCGGCATCCGAGTACCTCTCGACACGCTCGGAGGATACCGGCAAGAACCCCGCCCGCGCCGCCCTCTACACCGGTGTCGCCTACGTGCTCACGGTCAGCCTGCTCATCCTGCCCTACCTGTTGATCAGCAACTATTACCTCGACCTGGCGATCTCGCTGACCACCGCGGTGGTCATCATCGCCGTCTTCAACTACTACATCTCTGTGGCGCGCGGCGAATCCTTCCGCCGCCGCTTCGCCGAGATGGCAGGCTTGAGCATGGGCGTGGCGGCATTCAGTTTCGGCATCGGCTACCTCATCCGCCTGTGGCTGGGGGTGGACGTGTAATGGAGCGCGCCTTCCGGGTCGTCAAGCGCATCTTCCTCATCGCCGGTCTGCTGCTCCTGCTGGCGATACCCGTCAGCGCGGCGGTCTCCACCGCCCTCCATTACGACGGCACATGCCGGGGCACGCAGGGGGTCGGCTGGGCTTGTT
>JBFYSG010000315.1:0-2522 GCA_041301835.1 Chloroflexota bacterium
TGCGTCAATTTAATATGTAGACATCCCGCTGGCGAATCGTCGCCTGCCGCGCCGCGAGCGGCAGGCGGTTTGTTCCTCGAAAAAATCGCGAAAAATATTAAAAATACCCCGCCGGGGAGAGGGCTCCCGGCACGACCGGGTGTAAACCCGCTATAATGGATTGGATATGCCGCGCGACCCGCTCTCCCGCACCCTCGACGGCTTTCTGAACCTCTTCCGCCGTAAACCGCCTGTGCTTCCGGCACCGGTCCAACCGCCCGCGCCGCCCCCCGAACCGGAAAAGCCGCCCCTGCGCGTCACCTCGCACGTCTCGCGCGACCTGCTGCAGAATGCCGCCTACTTCAGCGCCCTGCCGCGCGCCGTCGCCGAGTACGTCACCAATGCCATCGACAGCGGGGAGCCCGGTAAAGCGGTGCACTGCGAGGTCACCGTCAGCCCCGCCGAGGTGTCCATCGCCGACGACGGTTCCGGCATGACCTACACCGAACTCTCCAACTTCTTCCAGATGCACGGCGAGAACCTTCAGCGCAAGCGCGGGCGCAGCGTGCGCGGCAGGTTCGGCACCGGCAAGTCCGCCGCCTTCGGCATCGCCAGCAGCCTGCAGATCGAGACCGTCCGCGCCGGGCTGCGCAGCCTGGTGGAACTGCAGCGCGCCGACGTGGAATCCGCCCGCGACGGTCAGCCCATCCCGGTGCGCACCCTCGCCGCCGACCAGCCCGCCCCCGGGGCGCCATCCGGGACCGTCATCCGCATCCGCGACCTGCTCATCGCCAGCCCCGACCCGCACGAGGTGCAGGACTACATCGAGAAACTGCTGTCCCAGCACCTGCGCACCCACCGCGTGCGGGTCAACGGGCAGCGCTGCCGCTACCGCATGCCGCCCGCCGAACTGACCTTCGATTTCCAGCCGCCGCAGGATGTCGGCGCGCTTCTCGGGCGGGCAAAATGCCGCCTGCGCGTCAGCCCGGACGAACTGGGGCGCGAGGATAACGTCATTGCCGTCTTCTGCCACGGCTACCTGCATGCCACCACGCTTGCCGGGCGCGGGCGTTTGCCGCTGGTCGAGTACCTCTTTGGCGAGGTCGAGGTCCCCGCGCTGGATGACGAGGGGGCGCTCGTGCCCGCCTTCGACAACACCCGCAGCCTGGCGCTCAACCCGAACAACCCGCGCGTGCAGGTGCTGGAAACCTGGCTGGGTGCGTGCATCGACGAGGTGCTTGCCCGGCTGGAACAGCGCGAGCAGCGCCGCCGCAAGGCGCGTGAAGCCCGCCTGCTGCGCAGCGTGGCGGGTCGCATCAAGTCCTTCCTCGACGAGGATTTCCTGGCGATCCAGGCATCCCTGCCCTGGGCGAGCCTGCCCTCCGCCCGCAAGCCGGAGCCGCCGGAACCTGCCCCGGACGCCCCGGGGAAGAAGCGCCGCCCACCGCCTGCGCCGCGCCCCAAGCCGGGTCTCATCCGGCGCGGCTGGCACTGGCTGCGCCGCCTGCTGGGGCTGGAAGAGCGTCGTCAACCCGCTCCCCTGCGCCCGTCGCCCGGCGGCTTGGTGGCATTCGAGATCCGCTACGCCCGCTTGGGAGCCGCTGCCGCCCGCGCCGCCTATGACCGCCAGCAGGGCGTCATCACCCTCAACCGCGACCACCCCCAACTGCGCACCGCCGAGCGCGAAGCCGGGCTGGGCTCCAACACCTACCGCATGCTGTCCTTCGACATCGCCTTCACCGAGTATGCCCTGGCGGTGGTGGATGACCTTGCCCGCCAGGCTGCCGCCTTCCACCAGCCGCTGGATGGCAGCGCCCTCGTCCAGCAGATACTGGACCGCCTGGGGCGTAAAGCCGCCGGGGATTTGGAAGCACGCCTGCCCGCCGCCGAACCGGGAGACGAGCCGTGAAACCCGCCCGCTTCCTGCTCACGGCGCTCATGCTTGCCCTGGCGGCATGTTCCGGCGCCACCCCGACCCCCGTCGCGCCGGTCTCGCCCACGCTGCCCGGCGCCAGCCAGACGCCCAGCCTCACGCCCACGCCGCCCCCGCCAACTGCCACCGCCACGCTGGTCATGATCCCCGGCGAGACCACCACCCAGGTCAACGTGCGCGCCGGACCCGGCACGACCTACGAGTCGCTCGGCTTGCTCGGGCAGGGCGCGGCGCTGCAGGTCACCTTGAAGAGCGGCGATGGACTCTGGTACCGCATCCTCTACCCGCCCGCCGGGGACGGCTTCGGCTGGGTGGCAGCCGCCTACGTGCGCCTGCCGGAGGGCTCCGAGGTGCCGGGTGAAGCCACCCCCCTGCCCGATGGTCCCACCGGCAGCGTCCTGCAGCGCCTCAATGTCCGCTCGGGACCCGCCACCAGTTTCGAGAGCCTGGGCTTGCTCGAGACGGGCACGATCGTGGTGCTGACCGCCCGCAGTACCACCGGAGCCTGGTTCCAGATCGAATACCCCGCCGGACCCGGGGGGCGCGGCTGGGTCACGGCGCAGTACATCCTCACCAGCATGTCGGAAGACCTGCCCGTGCTGGATGATTT
>JBFYSG010000317.1:0-4734 GCA_041301835.1 Chloroflexota bacterium
GGCAGGATCAACCAGAAGGAACGATCCCCTTTTTCCTCCTTTGCCGGCGGACGGTTGCCGATCGATCTCCAAAACGGTTGGCGGCGGATGAAGTAATGGATCACCCCACCCGCCGGGTAGGCGACGCCCAGCAAAAACAGGAACCAGCCCAGGAAATTTTCACCGAGCGTATCCAATCCCAGCAGCGCGAGGCATAGGGACAGCCCGGGCGCGACGACCATCAGAAAAAACACAACCACGCGACTCATCTCTGCCTCCTTAGGTTGTGGGCGGAAGTTTGAGCAGCACGCCCACCGCGTAACCGACCAGCGCGCTTAACGTGCCGATCAGAGCCATCTCCAGTCCGCTCCTGACGGGATGTCCCACCATGGTGCGGGCTTTATATGCGCCGACAACGAATAAAACCAGCGCTGTGATGAGAACCGCCACCCACATGCTGTGGACAACCGGAAGGAAGGCGAACGGAGCAAGCGGGATCAAGGAACCGACCACAGCCGATACCCCCACCACCAGTGCGGACCGGAATGCCTGCTTCCGGTTGGTCGGGCTGAGTTGGTGCTCCTCGCTCATCATCAGCGCCACCCAGACATCCTCGTTGGCTGTGATCGTGTCGACGATGCGGTCCAGCAGTTCGCCCTTGAAACCTTTGTGCGCGTAGATCTCACGGACCTCGTTCTTCTCCAGGTGCGGGACCTCGTTGATGTGACGGAACTCGCGTGCGCGTTCGGCTTCGTAATAATCCGCGTCTGCCAGCGTGGACGTGTACGCCACCGCGCCCATCGAAACGGATTCGGCGAACGTGGCAGCCAGCCCGGCTACGAGCACGAGGCGCGGGTCGCTGGTCGCGGCGGCAACACCGAGGATCACGCCGAGTACATTTACCAGTCCATCCTGCCCGCCGAGGATGATGTCCGATAAACCGGAAGCCTTGCGATGCGGATCGTGGAACAGGTGATACCTGACATCCTCCGCTTGGTTTTGTTCCAACGAACGGGTAAACAACTTTTCACGCATTTAATAACCTTCTCTCTAAAATGGTCAATCGCTGCCATGACGAATTGGATGGCTTGACTCCAGGCAAAAGGATACACCGCCCCGGTTGATCCGGGCGGTTGGACAAACGGCTGATTGGCTGCGATGGAAGAATTATGCAGCCGCTGTGGATCTAGAAATTGGGGGGAGGAAGCAGGGGAGGAATTGAATACGAAAACGCACGGCTGAGCGCGGGATACAACAAGAGGGCGGGGGATTGATTGAGCGAAGAAGGAATGAGGCGGATGAGAACGAAATGATCGTCACTGTGTTCATGGACCAGGTGCGTCTGTCTGGTTTCGGTGAGCAAGTTAAAACCGGGAGCGCCCGCCGGTGAAAATCCCTCTGCCACAAAGTGGACCGCCAGGCTGCACGCGCAGAACACCAGTACAAACACCGCTCCCAGTCGATGCGCCTTATCCCTGCCGGACATGGTTCAAACCCTGATTAAAGAGGGTGATGATGTGCTCATCATCCACCCGGTAATGGACTTCCTTGCCTTCCCGGCGGGAGGAGACCAGGCGCATCTGGCGCAAGCCGCGCAAATGATGCGAGACAGCCGACTCGCTGATCCCCACCTGTTCCGCCAGGGCGCCGACGTTCGATTCCCGGGCGATCAGCGCGTGCATGATCCGCACCCGGCTGGTATCGCTGAAGGCGCGGAACAGTTCCGCCACGTGGGCGGCGGTATGTTCATCAAGGTTGGTTTGGATAGGACTGACCATAGATAAAACACCTGAATATATATTCATATGTAGTATATTGGAATAACCCCAACCTGTCAACACGTTGATCTTTTATCTCGGGCAGGAATAACGGCGGACAAATACCTTTGAGAGGCGACGTTATTGTGATGCGCTTTTTTCCCGCTCCCGCAACGGTCTTAAAAAGAGAGCATCAGAAATAAAAATCCGCCAGAAAATGGCGGATTTTGGTGCCCCTCGCGACCTTTGCACCCCGTGCGAAGCCCACCCGAAGGGTGCGCAGGGGACACAGGCTGAGGCAGCCTCAGGCTGCTTTCAGACGGTAAGCAGCATGTACTGCCGAAGGGATAACGTACTATTCAGAAAATAGAAAATCGAGAGGCTGAGATTGATACTTATTTAACTCTTCAGTCATCCTTTGGTTAGTCGATCCAATGATACGCGTGGGCGATTGACGAGATGATTTCCACGGTCAGAGGCAGCCCCAACAATCCGTTGGTCATGATGGCGGCTCCCTGACCAGTGTCGGGCAAGATGACCAGCAGGCAGGATGCGCCGGGATCGTTGCCTCCGGGATGGAAAATGAACTTATGCCCGTTCTCTTGTGTGATAAAAGCCCCCAAGCCCTGTCCAAACGGGAGCCCGAAGGCGGTCAGATCATCCACCCACATTTCCTGGTGGAAGATCTGCCGCACCATCCCGGATGTCAGCAGCAAGCTGGACTGTCCACGGTAAGCCTGCAAGAGTTCGACCCCAAAACATGCCAGGTCCGAGGGCGTGGTGAGCAGACCGCCGTGAGCCACCGCGGAGGGGATCAGACCTGGTTGGGTGGGCTGTCCGTTCCTGTCGTGCAGGCTGATCTCCCGCCGGGATCGCTCCGGATTGAGGGGATAGCGGAAGGTGCTGTCTTTCATCCCAAGGGGGGTGAAGATCACCTCCTCGGCAATATCCTCGAACGATTTCCCAAGCACGTCTTCCAGGATCAACTGGATGATGGCATACCCGAAATTGGCATACTGCCATTTCGAGCCGGGGAGGTACTCCACGCGAGCTGCCTGGACCCGGGCGGGCGCCTCGCCTCTCAGGATCTGGATCAGTGTGGGTGTGCTGCCATCGTCCCATTCGAAACCGCCGTCAGGGCGATTGATGCCAGAGCGATGGGTCAGCAAGCCGCGCAGGGTCACTTTGAGAGAACGTGTGAATTCATTCTCGGGGACCTGCCAGGATTTTAGATAGGTGTTGACGTCTGCATCCAGATCGAGCACGCCTTGTTCCACCAAGCGCAGGGCGATCGGCGCAGTCACCATCTTGGATGTCGAGCACGCCTGAAAGAGCGTCTGCGGGGTGACGGGTTCCGTTCCGCCGGTCCTCAGGATGCCATATCCCTGTGCCCACTGGACTTGATATTCTTCGATCACCGCCAGGCTGAGGCCAGGAATATGATAGGCAGCCATACGCTCGGCGATGGAATGCCCGTTTGGCGGCTTCGGGAGAATTATGGACCCCGGGGCGTACTCCGGGAGACTGTTTTCGATATTTTTGAGGTCTGGTTTTTCGGTCTTCATACTCAATCTCCTTAATATCTTGATTTCGTCAGCGAGAGAAATCTTCTCTGAAATCCCTTTACATTGCTACGTGATGATAATCAATCCCAGGATCACGCTGAGGGTGGCCAGGACAACTGGCAGACGTAAATCCCTCCATGCCAACTGCACGGTCCCGGTCTGCAACCAGGCAGGGAGCCTGGGGAACACCCGGCGGAAGAAGGTGACATAGAGCACGGCAAACACTGCCCAGCCGATCGTTTGTACCGGCAGGGACATACTGGCTGTAGAAACGATCTCCCGTCCCAGAAAATACTCACGGTCGATTGGGGAGCCCGGAACAAATATGCAGGCCACCAGGAAGGATAGAATGCCTGCCAGGAACATCACCGCAGGAAGCACGAACAAAGCCTTTTTGTCCTTTGGATCGAGACCGATCTGGGGGAGCAGCCGGAACAGGAGTGCGATCCCGGCCGTCACTGTAAGGGCGCCAAGGAACAAGAAGGGGATAGGCGATATCCCGTTGGTCTCAACCAGGGTCCGAAAGTCGCCCATCAGACCAAGAACATTGATGCCGTCATAGATCAATACATACGGGAACAACATTGCCAACGGGAGAAAGGCAGGCGAGCGGTGTTTCCAGAATGGCAGTGAAATGAGCAGGGAGAACGAAAGAGCAGATACGGAACCCGAGATATCCTTCCAGATACTGGCATCAATGATCGGTCGGGAATATCCGCTGAAATTGAAAGGATGAACGTATAACAGGGATGGTACGCCGCGGATGAGCGTATACAGTGCGTGCCCGCCTTCATGCAGGATCTTTTGAATGAAGGTCATCCAGAGGAAAAGGCAGAAGAGGAGAAGCACGGATTGAAGCGCTGGCAGCCTCTCTCCAGGATGTTTGCGGAACAACAACCAGAATCCCAACACCAGGATCAGGGCAAGGGCGAAGGCAATGCTGAGTCCGCTGACCAGGGCAGCACTTGTGTCCACCACCGGGGGCGTGAGGCAGGAAATGCGGAAGGTTACCGGTTCGCTCAAGTTGCCTGCCCGATCCCGGATACGGCTCTCGATAACCAGTTCCATTTTCTGCCGGCATCTCCCCCCAACGGAGACCAGCGCCTCCCCTTTTTGTTGCTCCATGGATGCCTCGATGGGGTCATCCGTGAAGGGGAGCGGGTAGGATAATGATGACGAGACCTCCCGGTACGTCAGCGCGACCGCATCTCCGTCCAGGTCGTTGAAGTAAATGTCACTATAGGTATATTGATAGCCATCTACGACATCTTCCCTATCAACCACCTGCAGGATGATCGGTGGATGGCTGCCCGCCTGCGGCTGAATCGCAGGATCCAGAGCCGGTTCAGATGACCGGGAGGCGGGGGTTGAGGATGAGCAGGCTGTCAATACCATGGCAATCAGGAAAAAGAATGCCAGGCTGCGAAGTTTGG
>JBFYSG010000318.1:0-13576 GCA_041301835.1 Chloroflexota bacterium
CGCAGAGCGGATCATCGTTACGCCGAACACCAATGAAATGATGACCGCTCCCAACAGCCAGAAGTCGAAGTGACGCCAAAATCCTGGTCGGAACATGTTCTTTATCTTTGGGTGATCACAATCACTTCCCGAATGTTATGCCTGGTTATCCATTGACCAGGTCCTCTCCGGGAATCAAGCATGGCAGGGCGGGTCACCGCCGGCGCCGGTTCGCGCTTCGCAGCGGAATATCAGCAACCAGGCGCTGTGATCTTCCGTCCTGGGCAACATTGATGACCACACCGGATGGCTCGATATCCACATGCCTTGAGATGGTCACGATCAAGTCATCCTTTAATGCTTCCAATTCGCCGGGATTCAGATCGGTCCGGTCATGGATCAGAACCAATTGCAGGCGCTCTTTGGCGTTGTATGCACTCTTCTTGCGTCCGAATAGGTTCATGGTCATTTCCTCCCCAATAATCGTTGCCATAATCCTGGCGCATCGAGATCCATGAAAGGTACCTGTTCACCCAGCAACCGCCTGGCGATGTTTTCAAAGGCTTGCCCGGCTCTGTTCTTGGAATCCAACACCAGGGGCTGCCCCCTGTTGGAGGCAACCAGGACATTCTCATCCTCCGGCACGATCCCGATCAAGTCGATCGCCAGCAGGTCCAGAACATCGTCAACTGAAAGCATGTCCCCGCGCTTGATCAGCGCGGGATTCAAGCGATTGATGACCAGCGAGGCAGGTCCCTTCTCCTCTGCATCCAACAATCCGATGACCCGGTCGGCATCCCGCACGGCAGAGATCTCCGGATTGGTCATCACCAGCACCTTGTCCGCTGCGGCGATGGAATTTTTGAAACCACGCTCGATGCCGGCAGGCGAATCGATCAGGATCCAATCCACCTCGGAGCGAAGTTCGTTGCAGAGATTGATCATGTCGCTCGGAGAGACCGCGCTTTTGTCGCGCGTCTGCGCAGCAGGGATGAGGTACAACTCCGGCAGTCGTTTATCCCGTATCATTGCCTGGCGCAGACGGCAGCGTCCTTCCACGACATCCACCAGGTCGTAGACAATGCGGTTCTCCAGCCCCAGGACAACATCCAGGTTGCGTAAACCGATATCGCCATCGATGCAGGTGACTTTCTGTCCACGTGCCGCCAATGCCACCGCGATATTCGCAACGGAGGTCGTCTTGCCGACTCCGCCTTTGCCAGAGGTGATCGTTACAACTTTTGCTGTCATGAGTCCATCCTGTCGTGATGCCAGGGTTCAGCCACAAGCTGCCCGTCCTGCAATCGAGCCGCCTCTGGCTGGATCTTGCCTTGTTTCTTGGGCGACACCGCGATCTTGCCTGCGATTCGCAGCTGGGTAGGAATCAGTTCAAGGGCGCAAACCACGACATCCTCATCGCCATCAGCCCCCGCATGGACCACGCCGCGCAACCTTCCCCAAACGATGACACTGCCGCTTGCCACGATCTCAGAACCCGGATTCACGTCACCCAGGACGACGACACTGCCTTTATGCGTCACCCTGGCGCCAGACCGGAGCGGACCCTTCACCCATTTGGCAGCCTCAGCGGGGATCTCGTCACTGACCGGACGGGTCTCAACCGGGCGCGGCTTGGTGATGCGGGTTGCCAGTCCCAGGTTTTGAGCAGTCATCTCGGTTACAGATGATTGGCTCAACACAGCCCAAAGGCTGATGCCCCGGTCAGACAACTGGTCGCGGAATGCCGATAGATCGGCTACGCGCAAATCGTTCGCGCCGACATCAACTGCCAGGCGCGCCCCCTGGAAGAACGATGGCTGGCTCTCGATCTGGTTGAGCAACGCAGCGACAAGGATGGACCAGGTTTCCTGTCCGAAGGTTACCAACAGACCATCCCGAATGCCCTTGGTTTGAAGAAGCGGAGAGTCCTCACCCATTACCGGAAATTATACTGCCAATCCCGTGATTACGGACTGCCGGTCAGCCCGCGGGCAGTATCGATCGCCTTGATCTCAAAGTAGGCGTTCATCACATCCCGCACGATCGGTGCCGCAACACGCCCACCCTCGCCAGCATTATAGAGAAACGCAAGGATGACGATCTCTGGATTATCAAATGGCGCATAGGCGACGGTCCAACCGTGGGAAGGCCACTCACCTCGCTGGCAGAGGTTCTTGGCGCGCGCCACGTCATCACAGTACTCGGCTGTGCCGGTCTTGCCGGCAATGGCGATCGGATAGTTCAAAAATGAAAAATCATGATTGAGCGTGCCGCGCGAATCGGTTGCCGCCAATCGCATCCCGTCCTGCACTGCCTCAACAACCCAGGGTTCCACCGATTTCATGCTACCGGTAAAGTTACAGAAACCATCCTCACAGATAAAATCACGGATCAGGGGGTCCTTGGTGATATCCCAGCGCAGGCGGGGCGTGAAAGGCTGAATGACATTCCCCAGTTCATCCTGGATCTCATAGACCACCGTGGGTTGCATTTGCATTCCGTCATTCGCGATCGTAGCCGCCGACATGAGCACCTGCAGTGGTGTTGCCAGCACGTAACCTTGTCCCACACTGGCAAGATAAGTGTCCCCGGTGGACCAGTTCTCACCCTTGTAGATCCGCTTCCAGGCCTCATCCGGGATCAGACCATCCAGCTCGCCGGGCAATTCGATCCCGGTTGCCTGGTCGTAGCCCAGCGAACGGGCATATTCCTGCAGGCGTGCGATTCCAAGCCCTTCGGGGATCTCATCTTCAAAACCACCACCGACCTTGTAGAAGCAGATATTGCTGGACAGGGCAATGCACTGCAGGAACCGCAGAGGTCCAAGAGAGGCCGTTCGGTCAATCTGGGCAACAAAATCGTAGTACTCCACCTGGTTACCGGGGTCGGTGGGTGAATAGGATTCTGTCACGGTGATGATACCCGGCGCCTGGATGATCATCTCCGGGGTGACGATACCTTCATTCAATACCCCGATGGCGGTGGATAATTTGAAGGTCGACCCTGGCGGGTAATCGGTGGCAACCGAAAGATTCAGCAGCGGATGCGCCGGGTCCTGTTCCAGTTGATTGTAGTAATAGGCAGGGATATAGCGGACCATGCGGTTGTTTTCATAGGTGGGCGTCTGGACCATCGCCAGGATCTCGCCCGTCTGCGGGTCCATGGCGATCACAACGCCGCTCGAGATGCGGTAGTAGCCGTAATAGACCTCGTTGTAATACTCGATCGCGCTCAGCAAAGCCGCCTCAGCCGCTTGCTGCAGGCGGGTATCGATCGTCAGAACAACGCTGTACCCGGCGACCGGGTCAACGGGAGGCTCCAGGTTGCGCAATACCTCACCGGCAACATCGACCTCCACGACCCTTTCCCCCGGTACGCCCATCAGGATATCGTTCAGGGTGTATTCCACACCGCTGTAACCGACCTTATCGCGGTTGGGTAAAAATCCCATATCCCTGTATTCCTGCTCCAGGATCGCCGGGATGGGTCCCAGGAATCCGATGATGCTCGCGGTCAGTGAGCCTGTTGGATAATCGCGCAATGGTTCGATCAGGACATCCACGCCGGGCCATCCGGAGGATCGTTCCCGGATGATCATGGCAATATCCTCGCTTACATTGCATTGAACCTTCACGGCTTCATAAGGCGCATTGGATGCACCCAGGTCAACCAGTTGTTGAATGCCAGGACCCGGAACACAGGGGGCGATATTTTTCGCATCCTCGACTGTGCCAAAACTGACCGGGACTCCGGTCAACTCGGACAGGTCGCGGTAGATCTGCTGGATGTCACCCGCGTCATCCGGCAGGTAGGCGGGGGTGATGATGATGGTGTAGGATGCAATGTTATTTCCCAGGATGATCCCATTACGGTCGTAAATGAGACCCCGGGAGGGCGGATCGCTGATGACATCGGTGCGATTATCTTCCGTTTGAAGCAGGTAATCCACCCCGCTGACGATCTGCAGGGAGATCAATCGGCTGACGAACAGGATGCCAACCAGCAAGACGATCCCATAGATCACCAGGTAGCGCCAGTCAAGGTTCTGCTGTACAACCGGGGGTTTATTCCTTCGCGTGATGACCAGGGGGTTTTTCATGCGCTTGCCTCCGCGGGATAAAGACGGTTGGCAATGTCATGCATCAATGGATGGACGATCAAAGCGAGGGCAAAATTCAACAGGATGCTGGGCAGGATGACCTGGATGAATGTGTCTTCAAAATGAAGGTTGATCCCTTCGAACAGGATCCTGTGGAAGTAGATCAACAGGTCCATCAGTAAAGTACCCATAGAAGTCACGGCGAACATTGCCAACAACGGCGCCTGCCAGATCCGGCGAGTGAGCAGCCTGGATAAACCCATGACTCCCAGGTAGACAGCCAGGTAGATGTACCACGGGGCTCCGGAGATCCCGCCGACCAGTAGACCGATGACCGCGCCCCATACCCAAGCGTGGCGCACCCGTTCCTGGAGCCCCCAGGCAGCCAGGAGCACCAGCATTAGATCTGCGCTCCCGCTCAGCAGGTTCATGCGGCTGACCATGGCGGTTTGCAGCAGCAACCCGACCAGCACGATCAATACGAATGTGATGAGGGCTTTCATGGCGATCAGGGACTCGGTGTGGTAACCAGCGGTGTGATATCGACTGGTTTGAAATTAACGATGACCAGCACGAACTGCAGGCGGGCAAAATCCACGTTGGGTTGGATCGAGGCTTGCTGGAACAATTCGAAATCCAGGTTGCGGACGCTGACCACCTGCCCCACTAAAAGGTTGGGCGGATAACCACCGCCCAGCCCGGAGGTCAGGACGACATCACCCGCTTGGACGGCAGCATCCTGGGGGATCATATCGAGTGTCAGGTCGCCGGTAACCGAACCGAGGAGCATCGCCTCAGTATCGGATGCGGGTAGGCTGACATTGATCGCCGAACCCGAATCCGTGATCAACTGCACCCGGGCGGCTTCCGCAATGACCGCGTCCACATGACCAACCAGTCCCTTATCGGTCACGACGGGCATGCCTGGTAATACATTATCGTTTGATCCAATATTGATGATCACATAACGAAAAAATGGACTCGGGTCGCGCCCAATGACCGTTGCGCCTTTGTAGGTGTAATCCGGGTTGGCACGCGCGAAGTCCACGAGTGCCGATAGGATCTCGGTTTCGGTCACCTTCTGCTGTAATTCGATCAGCTGGGTTTGCAGGCGGGCAAGTTCCGCCTCCAGTTCGGCATTGCGCTGCCGCATCGATGCCAGGTCGCGCGGCACGGTCAGAAAATCCACCAGGGCAAGGTAGCGGTTGGAGAACCAGGTTTGCGCATCCATTTCCAGGCGCTGCGCCCAGGAGGATACCGGATTGAAATAGCCGCCCAGGGCAAGCGCGACCAGCCCTGTGGCAGTCAATACAATAATGATCGTCTGGATGGTTCTCGGAAAACTATTCTTCATGGGGATGGCACCGCTTTCACGCGGTCATGCCTTAGGTATGACGCGTACTGCCGCGTTCCAACCCAACCAGGTAGCGGCTGAGATGGGGAAAATCGTCCAGCACCATGCCTGTCCCCCGGCAAACGCAGGTTAACGGATCCTCAGCCGCCCAGACGCGCAGGTTCAGTTCATCTGAGATGCGGTCCGGCAGCCCCTGCAGGAGCGCTCCACCCCCAGCCAGGCAGATGCCAATATCCATCAAGTCAGCTACGATCTCGGGGGGAACTTCATCCAGCGCATCCTTAATGGTTGCCACGATCACGGCGACCGAACGCGAGAGTGCCTCACGCACCTCGACCGAGGAGATCTCGATCGATTCCGGGAGTCCGGTCACCAGATTGCGGCCGCGGACTTCCATCGTTTTTTCCACCGGCAAGGGGAAGGCTGAGCCGATCTGCCACTTGACTTGCTCTGCGATGCGTTCACCGATCAGGATATTGTATTTATTGCGGAAATATGCCACGATATCCTGATCCAGTTCGTCGCCGGCTACACGCAAAGAGCGGGACACGACCACGCCCCCCATCGACAGCACTGCCACCTCGGTTGTGCCACCGCCAATATCCACGATCATCGAGCCGCGCGTCTCCCCGATCGGCAAGCCTGCGCCCAGCGCGGCGGCAGTCGGCTCCTCTATCAGCAGGGCTTCGCGCGCACCAGCAGAAATGGCAGCATCGAAGACCGCCCGTTTCTCCACCTCGGTGACACCGCAAGGGATACCGATCACCACTCTCGGGCGAGGCAGGGGTACCACGCTTTGCTCGTGGACTTTCCCAATGAAATATTCCAGCATCGCCTCCGTGATATCGAACTCGGAGATGACCCCATCCCGCAATGGACGTACAACCAGGATATTCCCCGAGGTTCGCCCGATCATTTCCTTGGCTTGGAGCCCTATTGCCAGCGGCTGGTGCGTGCGCTTGTCCATAGCGACCCAGGAAGGTTCATTAATAACGATACCTTTGCCGCGCACATGAACCAGCGTATTGGCTGTGCCAAGGTCTATACCAATATCCAGGGAAAATAGACCTAACAGCCAGTTTAATGGGTTAAAAGCCAAGACGATTCACTCCTCGGTGATGTAAAGACGCTCGGATTATACCATGAGGCATTTTACGCCTGATTTTTCCGTCTGAGCGCCAGCATCGTCAGGTCATCCGTCGCCTGGAGCGAGCCCAGGAACTTATCCACATCCTTTTCCAGCAATTCCAGGGTTCGGGCTGCGGGTTCATCCCAACAATCCACCAGGGTCCTTTCAAGGTTTTCGACCCCAAAGGCTTCACCCTCTTGTGAGAAAGCCTCTGTCAGCCCATCGGTGTAGAACAGCACCGTATCACCTGCGCGCAGGCTGATGCTGCGTTCCTCGACCGGCATGTCCTCAATGACCCCGAGCGCTGCACAGGTGCGCCCAAGGTGAACAAATACCCTGTCCATGCGGTTCAGCCAGATGGGCGGATTATGCCCGGCATTTGCATAGATCAATTGACCGGTATCGATATTCAGCACCCCATAGACCGCGGTTACGAACATCTCCTCCCGGTTATCGGGGATGATCAGGTCATTGACCCGCTTCAACACCTGCGCGGGCGAATCAGCATCCAACACAGCCGCGCGGATCAAGGTGCGTGTCAGCGCCATGAAAAGCGCCGCCGGGATGCCTTTATCCGAAACATCGGCGATCAATAATCCGAGCCGCCGGTTGGGCAGTTCGAAGACATCATAGAAATCCCCCCCCACCTGCCTGGCAGTCCTCCAGACAGCCGCCATATCCCATTGGGGCAGTTCCGGCAGTTTTTCGGGCAGGAAGGTGGTCTGGATCTGGCGGGCAAGCTGGATCTCGTGTTCAAACCTTTCGCGGGCAACCATTTCCTTCTGCAGGTGGTCATTCTGTATGCTCATGGCAACCTGCTGGACGATCCCGTTGATGATCTCAATGCGCTTTTGCCGGAAGCGCCGTGATTCGGCATCCTCCTCGACGAGCATCACCCCATAAAAATCGTTGCGGATGGCGAGCGGGAAGCCGATGAGCAATTGCTCGCTGGTCTGGATGGCGTAATACGATTCCTCTTCATTGCGCGCAAGTTCCGGTTCCAGCCAATCCTCCGGCAGCCCCCGGGCAAGGACACCTATGACCATCTCTGCCTTTTCCCGCGTGGCATCCAGCAGGGGGAAATCCCCTGAGCCAAACGAGTTTTTGCACAAAACGGCATGCACCTCGTCCGGGAATCCGTATCCCTGGCTGGGAAAAAAGCGCTCTTTTTCCCATAGGTAGATCGCACATGCCTTGACACCAACCAGGATGGGCGTTATCCGCACGATCGATCCGATCGTTTCGTCCAGGCTGGTTGTATTGACCACAGTTTGCGCGACTTGCAGGAGGGCAGCAGAGGCGTAGGCTTGTTCCTGGGCGGCATCGTACAGGCGCGCATTTTCGATCGCCACCGCGGCGTAATTGGCAAAGGTCGAGGTGATCGCCTGTGCCTCGTGTCCATATCGCCCCGTAGTATGGTGGGAAAGGATCAAGACGCCCAGGGGTCGGTCGCCGACCCGCAGGGATGCGGCGATGGATGAGTAATCGGCGGAATAGCCGCGCACCAATCCTGTCGGGTCGAACGGGTCCGTCGGTTTTCGAATGACAGGTTGGGTTGCTCCCAGCGCCTCATAGATGTACTGGTTGACCTCGGGCCAGCGGTGCATCGCTGCTTCCGCTTCCACGTGTTCAGCCCCGTGGATGTGAGCCAGGTATAACTCTTCCCCTTCCAGCAGCCAGGCTGCTGAAACATCACAGGGCAGGTTGCGTTCAAGTTCCCGCAGTACACTGTCGAGGACATCATCCACGCCGGCATCCGCCGAGAGCAAGCCCGCCACCTCGCGCAGGCTGTCTGCCACCTGCCTGCGCCAGCGTTCCGTCTGGAACAGGTCGGCATTGTGGATCGCCGCGGCGATGGTATCTGCCAGGGCTTCCAGGATGATGCGGTCATCTTCGCTGAAGGCATTCAGGCGGTCGCTCTGCAGGTCCAGCACACCGATCGGCTTGTTATTGTACAGAAGGGGAATGGTCAGCTCGGAACGGGTATTTTCCGGCGGGAAAGGCGAGGCTTTATAACGCGGTTCGTCGCTGACATCATTTGCCAGGACCGTTTGCCCATTCCGTGCCACCCAGGGGATCAATCCTTCCGAGTTATCCAACCCGATCGTGTACCCTTTGAGCGCATCACTGCGCGCCCCACTGCCAGCCTCATAGATGATCTGCCGCCGATTAAGGTGCACGGTGTAGAGATGTACATAGGGGAAATCAAGTTTTTCCTGGATCAATCCCGCCACGCGGGTCAGGAGTTCATCCTGTTCAAGCACCGAGGTGATATCCTTGCTCACCTCCGTGATGATCGATAGTTGCTTGGCGCGTTCTTCCAGGTCCCTGAACAGCCGCGCTCGGTTGACTGCGATCGCGATCGAATCAGCCAGGGCTCGCAGGACGATCAGGTCGTTGGGATGGAAGGAGTCAAGGCGGTCAGATTGAATATCCAGCGTTCCCAGCACGCGCGCCCCGATCTTCAAAGGCAGCACCGCCTCGGATTTTGTGCCAGGCAGTGGTTCCAATCTCCGGTAGCGGGGATCGGCGGTAACGTCATTCGTGATGATCTCCTCCCCGCTTTGCGCCACCTCACCGATCAGTCCCTGCCCCAACTCCACCGTGATCGCCCGCGCCGAACGCCGTTGGGCTTTTTTCCTTCCCGGTCCTGCGCTGGACCAGAATTCAAGCATCTTCCTGCCTGGTTTCAGCGTGAAGATGGCAACATAGTAATATTTAAAGGTATCCAGGATCAGCCGTGTAACCCGGCGGGTCAGCGAATTCAAGTCAAGCACATTGGCGATCTGGGCGCTGACCTGGCGGACCAGGTTCAATTGTTCCAGCCGCCACTGCTCGACTGCAAAACGGTGTGAGGCCACCAGCGCCAGGGCAGCATGACCCGCCAATGTTTCCAGCCGCTCGAGCTCGGATTTGCGGAATCCCGTCCCGCTCATGCGCCGGGCCAGCAATACCCCGATCGTCAATCCCTGCGATCGCAGGGGTATGGCATAAGCCAGATCCTTCTCAGCCTGACAGCAGCCTTCAGCGTCTTGGAAGGCGCGCTGTATGAGACCCTTGGGGGGATCCGGCAGGAATGTTGAGACCTGGTTCAACCCCGGGAGTCGGAACAAGCGTTCGTCCAACCATAATTCTGCTTTGGCTCCCAGGAGTTCAGCTGTCGTCTTCACGATCAAGTCGCGCTGTCGTTCGAGTCGACTCTCGCTCAACAGACCTTCACCCAGCCTGTGGATCTGTGCCCAAATGGCAGATGGCGAGACCTGCGCCTTTGTCATGGTTCACTCTTCAGCCGGCGCACCAAGGTCAGGATGTTCCCCGCTTCCCCCATGCGCTCATAACGGACCTCATCCATGAGCTGGTGGATCAGGTAAACGCCCAGACCGCCTACTTTACGATCCTCAAGGACATTGGAGAGGTCTGGGTCGGGCACCTTGGTAATGTCAAAGGGCTGCCCGTGGTCACGCAGGACAATGGTAAGGTTGTGCTCGTCGTTTTCACAAATGCACTCGATATCCCCCGCTGGCATGCCAGCATAGGCATGTTCGATGATGTTCGAACAGGCTTCATCCACCGCCATCTCGATCGCACACAGCCCTGTTTCGTCCATGCCGGCATCGATCGCAGCATGATTCACGAATTGCCGGATGGATTCCAATTCCGCAAAACGGGCGGAAAAAATGGCGGTTCGCATGAGAATGGAAAAGCCACCTCTTGGTGTGGAGCGATGAGGCGGCTTGGATTGATCCTTTTGTTATTGATCCGGGTTAAAAAGTTCCAACAGCCGCAGTCACATCATCGAAGATCTTGAAGAGCGGCGTAAAACCGGTCAGTTCCAGGGCATCCATGATCTTCTTCGGCACACGTGCCAGGACGATCTCGCCGCGATTGTAGCGCCGGCAATTGCGTTGACCGACCAGCAGCGAACGGAAGCCTGCGCTGGACATGTATTCGAGTTTTTCCATATCCAGGACGATCTTGAATTTGCCCTCGTCATTGGTTTTTTCAAATGCCTTCGTGAGTTCAGGAGCAGTGAAACTGTCCACCTTGCCCTTGATGGCAAGCAGGTCACAATGCTTGTGATGCTGAACCGTGATTTCCATAAGGCCTCCGTATGATTGGGGATATCGGCAAAATTATATCACAGGCATGTCTGCCCGGTTCTCACATCCCTGCCCCGAAAATTTCACCGCCCAGTTTGTAACCTGCCGCATCGAGGCGCGGGGTAAAGAGTGGACGCATGCCTGTCGGGTGCAATTGACCGATCAGTTTGCCGTCAGGCGTGACGCCGGTCTGTTCATATTTGAAGATGTCGGTCAGGGTGATGATATCGCCTTCCATGCCAGCCACCTCGGTGATATGCGTCATTTTCCGGGTACCATCCGAGAGCCGGGCAAGATGGACAATGAGGTTGATCGCTGCCGCGATCTGCTTGCGCACCGCCACCAAAGGCAGGTCCAAGCCTGCCATCATTGCCATTGTCTCCAGCCTGGAGATGGCATCGCGCGGCGAATTGGCATGCAGCGTGGTCAGGGAGCCCGCGTGACCGGTGTTCATCGCCTGCAGCATATCCATGGCTTCACCGCCGCGCACCTCTCCCACCACGATCCGGTCCGGGCGCATGCGCAGGGCATTGCGCACCAGGTCGCGTACGCTCACTTGACCCTCGCCATCTACGCCCGGCTGGCGCGTTTCCAGCCTGACCACATGACGTTGTTTTAGTTTCAATTCAACCGCATCCTCAATGGTGACGATGCGTTCGCGCTCAGGGATGTAGCCTGATAATACATTCAGGATCGTTGTCTTGCCTGAACTGGTATTGCCGGTGACAAGAATATTGAGTCGCGCAACCACGCATGCTTCCAGGAATTTCGCCATGTAGGTCGTCAGAGCCCGCAGATCGATCAACTCCTCCATGGTCATCTTTGTTTGCAGGAACTTGCGGATGGTCAGATGCGGACCATCCACCGCCACCGGCGGGATGACCGCGTTGACCCGTGACCCGTCGGGCAGGCGCGCGTCAGCGGTTGGCTTGTCGGAATCCACCCTACGCCCCAGCGGGCTCACGATCCGTCCGATGATCCGCATCAGGTGCTCGTCATCATCGAACCTCACATCGGTTTCGAGCAATTCACCCTGGCGCTCGATGAAGACCGCCCTGGCGCCATTGACCATGATCTCACTTATCTCACCATCCGAAAGCAGCAACTCCAATGGACCATACCCAATGAGATCCGCCAGCGCGGCATCCACGACATCGTCGCGCAACTCTACCTCGATCTCTGCTGCCGGTGATTCTTTAAGCGCATGCAGCAGCCATTTACGCACCAGGCTCCGGTCACGCCGTTCTGCTTCGCTATGCTCCGGCATTTCCGCCGAAACTTTGCTGATGAGGTATTCCTTTAATTTCGTCAGGCGCGCATCCCGGTTGACACGCGACCTGGTTTGATAGGTATCAGTCATTCGCCCATCCCTTATGGTTGTTCCTGCACGCCCTCCGGCAAAATCATTTTAAGCCTGCCAGACTGGATGCGATATTCCAGGTCGCGTATCGTTTCCGAAAAGATCTCGCCGTCCACATGCGCCGGCGAAGGGGATTCAATGTGGATCTTCAACCAGGTCATCTCGCCGGCAAAGACCCCCGGCTCATGGATGTAACTGCCCTCACCGGGCTTCATCGTTTTGGGGAGCATCGCCAGGAGTTCCAGGCGCGACCGTCGGAAGGCATGTACGAATGCCAGTTTATGGTCAAACGGGTCAGCGTGCGGGGTCATATAGAATCCACCCGTGCGCGGCGCATTCCCCACCGTGACCAGGCAGGCGGGACCTGAATATTCTCCGCCATCCCAGGTCAGGTGCACCTGCCAGCGTGGATTATCCATGATCCCGCGCAGTGCCGCCACCAAGTAGCGCAGGATGCCCTTGATACCGGTGATCTTTTGCTGGATCAGGGTGATGTAGGGTTCCAGTCCCATGGCAGAGTTGTTGGCGAAGTAGTACCCGTTCACCTGACCAATATCCATATTCCGCACCCGACCAGCGGCGATAACGCCTGCCGCCGCTTTCAAGTCCATTGGCAGGTGCAGGCTGGTTGCCAGGTCATTGGCAGAGCCCATCGGCATGATCCCCATGGGTCCCAGTTCATCTGTTTCCCGCCCCGCTGCCCGCGCCATCCCGTTCACGACCTCACCGATCGTCCCGTCGCCTCCCGCGGCGATCAAGGGGCTAAACCCCTGGCGGGCTGCTTCTTCAGCCAGGTCGATCACCTGATGCGGGCTTTCCGAGATTGCCAGGCTGAAATCGATCCCCGCTGCTTCAAGCGCTTCTTTCGCTTCGGGCCAGCGAGCCTGTGCATTCCAGCGGTTGGAATACGGGTTGAGAATGACTTTTGCGGTCATAGTTGACTCCTGTCAAGGATTTTACCACCACCGAACTGGACCAGCAGTACAGCCGCCAGGATGAGCCCGCATCCGGTCATCTGGATGACGCCGAGGGTCTCGCCCAGGAAGATCCAGCCGAACAGGGCGGCGAAAACAGCTTCCAGGCTTAAGATCAAGGCAGCATCATTGGTCGGCGTGTGTTTCTGGGCAATGACTTGTAGTGTGAAACCGATGGCGATCGATAGAACTGCGGTATAGAGGATCGAGGGCAACAGCAAGACCATCACACCGGTGGCAGGCTGCTCCAGGAAAGCACCTACCAGCAAGTTGATCAATCCGCACACCAGGTATTGTGCGCTGGCGAACGGGAGTGCCGCGATCCGTCCTTGCGCCCTGCCCACAACCACCACGTGCATCGCCCAGAAGAACGAGCCGATGAAGATCAACAGGTCGCCCCTGGCTGCCTTGTAGAGTCCGCCCGTGCTGAGCAGAAAGCCACCCAGTACTGCCGCCGCGATCGCCAGCCAGATGCGTGGAGCCGGGCGTTCCTTCCATCCGATCCACAGGATGGCAGGAACAATAACCACATAAAGGATCGTCAGGAAGCCCCCATTCCCAGCCGGGGAGGTTTTCAATCC
>JBFYSG010000319.1:0-4824 GCA_041301835.1 Chloroflexota bacterium
GAATCACCCGCTTCCACGTCCGGAGCGGTCGCCATTACTTCCTCGCGCCCGGGTCCGCCGCCAATGCCCTGCGGTTCCGCGGCTGCCATGGGAGCCGCGGCGCCGAAGGTGAACCTGCTCAACATGCTGCCGCCCAGCGTGAAGATGAAGAACAGCAGTGCCACCGCCGAAGCCCAGGAGAAGGCAGGCACCAGGCGCGGGACGGGCGGTTTGATGCCCGCCATGCGCGGCGTGAGCAGGAAGCGGCGCCGGGCGTGCCGCCGGGGTGTTTGCCGGAGCAGGTCGCGCACCTGGCGCAGGCTCTCCAGTTCGGCAGCCAGTCCGGTCTCGTGCCGCAGGCGCGCGCCCAGGCGCGCCTGTTTTGCCCGGGATACCTGTCCATCCAGGGAGGCTGAGAGGTCTTTCAGGTCGCGGAAGGGGATCTGTCTCGTCATGCGCCACGCTCCTCAACATGACGGAAGGCGGCGGGTAAAAGTTCCCCGAAAGCATGAAGGCAGTCACGCAGGCGCAGGCGGGCACGCGCCAGCCGTGATTTGATCGTACCCAGCGGCACATGCACCACCTGAGCCACCTCGCTGTAATCCAACCCCTCGATATCCGCCAGCACCACGACCGCCCGGAAGTCCATGGGCAGGGCTTCGAGGCAGTGTTGGATGGCATGCTCCAGCTCCGCCTGGTCGAGTTGCTCCTCGGGCGAGGCGGCAGGGTCTGCCAGCCAGCGGGGAGAGTCCATTTCCTCGCCCTCGCTGGTTTCAGGTTCGAGCGGCGTTGTCGGGCGGCGCTTCTTGCGGCGTAGCTCATCGTAACAGGCGTTGGTGACCGTGCGCAGCAGCCAGGCTTTGAATGAGCCGCCGCGGTAGGAATTCAGGGCACGGAAAGCGGAGAGGAAGGCATCCTGGGTCGCATCCGCGGCGAGGTCTTCATCCCCCAGGATGCGCAGGGCGGTGTTAAAGAGATTGTCCTGGTAGGTGAGTACCAGGCTGTTGAAAGCGTCCAGGTCGCCGCGCTGGGCGGCAAGGATGAGAGCGGGTTCGTCCATCAAGGCTATTGTACACGAATTGGGGCAAGCCGCGCTGTTCTCGGGGAAGGCTGACAGAGTCTCCTTTATCGAATAATCCTCTATAATGGAATGGACATACCGGCACAGGTATCCTGTGGATCATACCTGAAAGGAAAACCGATGAAGAAAAAATGGAAAGTCCCAAAACTGCGCCTTGCAAGGCTCATCCCATGGGCAGGGGTTGCCACCGCAGCGGTCGTCGTCACGGTCGTCCTGGCGGTGAACAATGCCAAACCGGTCGAGCTGGCGCCCACACCGGAACCGAGCCTGATCCCCGCCACCGCCACCTTCACCGTCATCCCGACGGAGACCGAGACACCCCTGCCAACCGCCACTGCCACACCGGCATTTTCCATTTACGGCACATGGGTGCCGGACCGCGAGACGACCACCGTGCTGGTCAAGCAGCCGCCTCCGGGTCAGTACTGCGCCCCAAACTCCAGCATGTGGATCTCCCCGATCATCATCGAGGAGACAGCCGACCCCCTGGTGGCGCGCCTGTACGGTTTGCACGAACACCTTGCCTACCGTGATGCTCCGCTGGACACCGCAACCATGCAGATCGTGGACACGTTACCCATGCCCGAGATCGGGCAAACCCTGATCCTGGTACTTCGGCTGGAACCGGATGGCAGGCTGTATTACGAGGAGCAACTTTTGATCGGGGAGAGCCTGTACTGCGCCGCGTCCGTCTATTATGTCTCTGCCGGGGAGTGAACCGCCCTGTTGAGTAAAAAATACCCTGCCGGTGAAACCCTACCCGGCAGGGTATTTTATTTCTTCGGCGTGCTCATTCCGCCCGCATGGGCGGGAAGAGCAGGACCTCGCGGATGTGGTGCTGGTCGGTCAGCAGCATCGCCAGGCGGTCGATGCCCATGCCGAAACCCCCGCAGGGAGGCATGCCGTAGCGCATGGCGCGCAGGTAATCCTCGTCCATGGGGTGTTTCTCCTCCTCGTCGTGGGTGTAATCACGCCCCATTTCAAGGAAGCGGGCTTCCTGGTCGAGCGGGTCGTTCAACTCGGTGAAGGCATTGCACACTTCGAAACCGGCGACATAGCCTTCGAACCGTTCCACGGTCAGCGGGTCACCCGGCAGGGATTTTGCCAGCGGGGAGATATCGCGCGGGTAGTCGTAGAGGAAGGTCGGCTGGATGAGGGTGGGTTCCAGGAACTCGGAGAGCATGTAATCGATCAGTTTGCCGCGCGTGGCTTGCGCATCCGGATGCTTGCCGGCTTTCAGCAGCGCCTTGTGGAGCGAAGCCGCATCCGGGTGGGCGGCAATATCGATGCCGCTGGTCTCCAGCAAGCCCTGGCGCATCTCCAGTCGCCGCCAGGGCGGGCTGAAATCCAGTTCCTGCCCCTGGTAGGTGAGCTTCATGCCGCCGGTGACCTTCTGACAGACGGTGGAGACCATTTGTTCGGTCAATTCCATCACCTGCAGGTAATCGGCATACGCCCAGTAGAATTCCAACTGGGTGAACTCCGGGTTGTGCTTGTACGAGACGCCCTCGTTGCGGAAATCGCGCCCCATCTCGTACACCTTTTCCAGGTTGCCGACCAGCAGGCGCTTGAGATACAGTTCAAAGGAGACGCGCAGGTACAGGTCCTGGTCCAGTTCATTGTGATGGGTGATGAACGGGCGCGCCGCCGCGCCGCCGTATAGCGGCTGCAGGATGGGGGTTTCAACTTCCATGAAACCGCGCCCGTCCAGGAACTCGCGCAGCGAGCGCAGCAGCAGGGCGCGCTTGCGGAAGTTCTCGCGCACCTGCGGGTTGACCGCCAGGTCGGCGTATCGCTGGCGGGCGCGCAGTTCCGGGTCATCCAGGGCGGCATGGCGGACGACCGTGCCGTCTTCCAGGGTCTCGTCCTTGGCGGCGGGCAGCGGTGAGACCGCCTTTGCCAGCATGACGAAATCGTGCACCAGCAGGGAGATCTCGCCGGTGCGGGTGCGCATCAGCGTGCCTTCAGCCTGGATGAAATCGCCCAGGTCGAAGCGGTCGTTGAAGAAATCGACGCGTTCCTGCCCCAGTTCGTTGAGCCGCAGGAACAACTGGATCCTGCCGCTGCCGTCCTCGATATGGGTGAAGATCAATTTACCCATCGGGCGCGTGGCACGGATGCGCCCGGCAAGGGTCACGCGCAGTTCGGCAGGCGCCTGACCGGCGGGTGCGGCTTTCTCGGCGGCTTCAAAGGCGGCGATCGCCCCGGCGCTGTCGTGTGTGCGCACCGCCCGCGTCGGGTACGGTTCGATGCCCTCCTTGCGCAGGGCTTCGATCTTGCCGAGGCGGATCTTTTCAAGGGCGGAATATTCAGGCATAGGTGTGACCTTTCTGTCCGTATTGTACAATAAAAAAACCCCGCTCTGCAGGAATGCGGCGCGGGGTTGCAGAGGCTGACCCCAAGCCTAATCGACCTTGATGATCTTTACCTTGAACGTGCCGCCGGGGGCTTCCACGTTCAGTTCTTCGCCGGCGTGGTGGTTCAGGACGGTCCTGCCAATGGGTGATTCGTTCGAGATCTTGCCCTCGCGCGGGTTGGCTTCCGCCGCGCCGACGATGGTGTATTTTTCCGCCGCGCCGCCGTCCTCGCTGATGGTGACGGTGGAACCGACCTGGATGATACCCGACTTGTCCTTCTTGCTCTTCTCGTCGATCACGCGCGCGGAAGCCAGCAGCATCTCCAGTTCCAGGATGCGCCCCTCAACGAAGGCCTGCTCGTTCTTGGCGGCTTCGTATTCGGCGTTTTCGATCAATTCGCCGCCTTCCATGGCTTCATGCAGGCGGTTGGCTACCTCGACGCGTTTCTCGGTGCGCAGATGTTCCAGCTCATCGGCGAGTTTCTGGTAGCCCTCTTTGGTTAAAAATGTCGTCGGCATTGTACTTATCCCATGAAAATACAAGCATCTCTGAACCAGAGATGCAGTTGTGTAGGAATCCCTACCCGGCAATATTATACCTGATTCCAGATGAAAATCAAGCGCCGGTCAGCCCGGCGGAGCCCACAGGCGGATGCCGTGCAAACTCTCCCAGTAGGCAAGGATCGCTGCCCGCATCCCGGCTTCGGTCTCGAAAAGCACCGTCATTTGCGAAGCATAAGCGGCGATGCCAGCCTGCCAGCGCTCCAGCCCGGGCGCGCCGACCGGGTACAGCCGGGCGGTCATACCGCATGCGGCGGTTTCCGGGGCATCGGGCTGCTTCAGCAGGTAGGGGATGTCGGCATAATACACCAGCGGGCGGTGCAGGTTCTCGACCGCGGCGCGCACCAGCACATGGTCGACATGACCGCCGATGGACAGCGGGCAGACCAGGGTGTCGTCCGGGCGGAGTCTCTCCGCCAGCGCGGCAGTGATCTGCCGGTCCAGGTCCACCTCCGCCGGGTGGCGGGGTCCAAAGACATCCTCGGTGTAGAGCAGGTCCCCCTGCGGACCGCGGCGGTAGATGCAGTCGGGGATGGCAAAATAGTCGCTCTGGGCGCCAAGCAGCGCCGCGGCGGCGCGGTCCTCGCGTATGCGCAGGCTGACCGTCTCCGGTCCGCCGGTCGTGCCCCATTGGAAATGGCAGACCTGTGCCAGCGGGGAGAGTTCACCGGGGGGCGGCTCGCCGGCGCAGATCGTCCACAGGCTCACCGGCATACCGGACTGCACCTGCTCGTAGATCAACCCACCGCAGGAGAGCACGGCGTCATCCAGGTGCGGGGAGATGTAGATCCAGCGCGCTTCAGCCGGATTGCGGGTCATCTTCGATGATCTCTTTTGCCAGTTTGTT
>JBFYSG010000324.1:0-5581 GCA_041301835.1 Chloroflexota bacterium
TGAGCAAGGAGGCGGTGGAGGTCATCCCCCATGCCTGGACTACGGGTGAGATCACCCCGCGCATGGAATTCGAAGGCAGCAGCCCCCATCATTACATCCAGGAGGAGGATTCCTGGCAGCCAGACCCTTATCGCGACGATATGTCGCTGGTGCTGGAAGGGGACTCCGGCTTGGTCTTGATCTGCGGCTGCTGCCATGCCGGTTTGCTGAATACCCTGGCGCAAGTGCAGCGCCTGTTCAAACGGGAAATTAAAGCGATCGTCGGCGGCGCGCACCTGGCAGGCGTGGATGCAATTACCCTGCAGCATGCCGTTGATGTGATCCGGACGACCTGCGCAGGGCATATACCCGATCTTTACCTCAATCACTGCACCGGCGACCGTGCTCTTTCAACCCTGGCGCAGGCATTCGGTGAGAAGGTACGTTCCTGTCCGGCGGGAACCGTACTGGCGTTCGACTGAGGATGACATTGGCATGAAACAACTGGTGATCTTGAGCGGTAAAGGAGGCACAGGCAAGACCAGCCTGGCGGCGGCTTTTGCCCACTTGGCGAAGGAAGGGTTGCATCCTGTTCAAGCCGTCCTTGCCGATGCGGACGTGGATGCAGCCAACCTGGAGTTGGTCCTGCAACCCGAACGGTTGGAAACGCATGACTTCACCGGTGGTTCGCTGGCTGTCATCGACCCGCAGGGCTGCAATTCCTGCGGGGTCTGTGCGCAAGTCTGCCGTTTTGATGCCGTGATACCCGTCCCGGATTACCACGTTGACCCGATCGCCTGCGAAGGCTGCGCGGCGTGTTTTTACCACTGTCCCGAAAATGCCATCCGCATGGAGCCGCAGTTGGCGGGGCAGTGGTTCTTCTCGGCAAGCCGCTATGGACCCCTCTTCCACGCCGAGCTTAAACCCGCCCAGGAAAATTCAGGCAAACTTGTCACGCTCGTCAAACAGCAGGCGCGCCTGGCTGCCCTGGATGGGAACTACCCGCTCCTGATCGTGGATGGTCCACCGGGTATCG
The DNA here is from genome assembly GCA_041301835.1 of Chloroflexota bacterium. Lineage (GTDB taxonomy): Bacteria > Chloroflexota > Anaerolineae > Anaerolineales > Villigracilaceae > UBA877. The sequence goes on from JBFYSG010000324.1 coordinate 1,016, forward strand.
GCTGCCCGGTCATCTCTGCCCTCTCCGGTGCTGACCTGGCGCTGGTGGTGGCAGAGCCGACCGCCTCCGGTGTCCATGACATGCAGCGCATCATTGAGACCGCCGCCCATTTCCGTATCCCGGTGATGGTCTGCATCAACAAGGCAGACATCCATCCCGCCGGGGCGCGCCAGATCGCCGCTTTTTGCAAGGAACATAAGCTGGAAGTGGTTGGCAGCATTCCTTTTGATGAAGCGGTTACGCAGGCTATGATCCACGGCGATGCGGTGACCGCCTATCGTTCGGATTCCCAGGCAAGTTTGAAGATGGCAGAGATCTGGCAAAGGATGGTCGATCTTCTTGGCCTCCCGCCAGCACCAAAAGGATGACAGGAGAAACCATGACGACTGCACTCACGAAAGAACAAATACTCGCAGCACTTTCCCATGTCCAAGATCCCGAGCTGCATCGCAGCTTGACGGATCTGAAAATGGTGCGCGAGGTCCAGGTGCGCGGCGGGAAGGTCGCTGTGACGATCGCCCTGACCATGCCCAACTGCCCGATGAAAGCCCAGATCGAGGCTGATGTGCGCGCTGCCACTGCTGCCCTGCCGGGTGTCAGGGAGGTATCCGTCCAGATGGCTGCCATGACCCGCGAGGAGCGCAAGGCTGCTCTGGGCGAGCCCAAGGAAGGCGCAGCTGCCCCCTATAACCATGTCAAACACGTGGTGGCGGTGATGAGCGGCAAGGGTGGCGTGGGGAAATCCCTTGTCACCAGCCTGCTTGCCTGCGGGCTGGCGCGCCAGGGCTTCACGGTGGGTGTGCTGGATGCCGATATCACCGGACCCAGCATTCCCATGCTGTTTGGTCTGCACGGATCGCCGGAACCCGGACCGGTGGGCATTCGCCCGCTGCAGAGCGCGGGCGGAATCAGTGTCATGTCGATGAACTTCCTGCTGGAAGCAGAAGATCGTGCCATCATCTGGCGCGGTCCCCTGATCGGCAGGGCGATCACGCAGTTATGGGGGGATGTGATGTGGGGTGACCTGGATTACCTGCTGGTGGATCTGCCGCCCGGCACCTCGGACGCCGCGCTGACGACGATGCAGTCGCTGCCGGTGGAGGGGATCATCATGGTCACCACTCCGCAGAGCCTGGCGTCCATGATCGTGCGCAAGGCTGTCAACATGGCACAGGCATTGAATACGCCCATCGTCGGCGTGGTGGAGAACATGGCGTATTTCACCTGCCCGGACACCGGCAAACGCCATTTGATCTTCGGGGAGAGCCATGCCGGGGAGGTTGCCAAGGCTGCCGGCGCGCCTGTCATTGCGCAGCTTCCCATCCATCCCGAAGTGGCTGCCCTGTGTGATTCGGGACAGGTGGAAAAAGTAAAACTGGACGAGGCACAGGGCATGCTGGATGGTTTCCTCAAGGCAATGCCTGCCAATAAGTGAGGGTACATGGATATTCCAAAGTTACGTGCCGCCATCCTGAAAAAGATGGCAACGGTTATCGATCCTGAGACCGGCGTGGACGTGGTGCGCATGCGCCTGATCGAAGACCTGGTCGTGGACGAGCGCGGGCATGTCGCCTACCAATTCCGCCCCTCGTCGGCATTTTGCCCGATCGCTGTGCCGCTGGCTGATGCCATCCAAAAAGCGGTCTCTGAGGTGCCGGGTGTTTGCTCTCAGGAGGTGCAGATCGTCGGTTTTGCCCTCTCAGAGGAAATGACCGCCTTGCTCAAGCAGACAATTGAAGAGAGATTTCGCGAACTGAGAGAAAAAGCAGGGGAAAAGCCCCACAAGGAATGAGAAAACAATGGGTGAAACAATAAAGATCGGCATTATCATATGCGACCGCTACCATACCTGCGCAGGTGGCAAATGCCTGCGGGCGATGCGGAACCGGGAAGGTGCTTTCAGTATCTACGCCGGCAAGGAGATCGACCTGGTCGGTTATACCACCTGTAACGGCTGCCCGGGTGGAAATGTGGAATACACCGGCGAAGAGATGGTTAAAAATGGCGTCCAGGTGATCCACCTGGCAACCGGCATGCTGGTCGGTTACCCGCCCTGCCCGCGCATCCAGACCTTCAAGGCTTTCCTGGAAGAACGCTACAAGATCAAGGTTGTCGTGGGCACGCATCCCATACCGAAGAAGTACCTGGACATGCACACAAAACTGGGCACGTGGAACAGTCCTGCCTGGAAGTCACTCCTTGCCGCGACGATGGCAGATGAAGCCACGCGCGCCGCGTACGATTGAACCGCCATGAAATACGTCTTCGGTCCCGTCCCTTCCCGCCGTCTCGGTAAATCGCTCGGTATCGACCCCATCCCGCTCAAGACCTGCAACTGGAACTGTGTCTACTGCCAGCTGGGGCGGACCGTACCCCTGACCCTGGAACGCGGCGAGTATGTACCCCGTCACGAACTGCTGGCTGAGGTGGAGCAAGCCCTGGCAGCCCAGAAACCCGGCGAGGTCGACTGGGTGACCTTTGTGGGATCGGGCGAACCGACCCTGCACGCCGGCTTGGGCTGGATGATCCGACAGGTAAAAGCGCGAACAGACTTACCCGTGGCGGTCATCACCACCGGCTCGCTGCTTTATCTGCGGGAGGTGCGCGAGGATCTATGCGCCGCCGATGCCATGCTGCCCACGCTGGACGCGGGGAACGCCAGGTTGTTCAAACAGATCAACCGGTCTGCGCTGCGATTCACCTATGACCGGCATGTCGAAGGACTGTATCTCTTCCGAAGGGAATATCCGGGTAAACTATGGATCGAGGTCATGCTGGTACAGGGTATGAACGATACTCCGGAAGCGCTCCAGGAACTGGCGCTGGTCCTTAAAACGATCAAGCCGGACCAGGTCCAGATCACTCTGCCATTACGCCCACCGGCTGAAGCCTGGGCAAGACCTGCAGACATTTCAGGAGTGCAGCGCGCCAATGAGATCCTGGGAAAAGTGGTTCCGGTCGAGATCCCGGATCCTTCGCAGGCGCAGGCGGCACGCATAGGAGACCTGGCTGACACCATCCTGAATGTGGTCACCCGCCACCCCATGCGGGAAGATGAGCTTCTCCTGTTGCTCTGTCGCTGGTCTGGTGAGGAAGTGCACGCTGCGATCAGGGAACTGGCGGAGGCGCACAAGATCCAAGCCGTGGAACGGAGCGGGCACATGTTCTGGAGCGCAGCCGGGGCGCACTTCTCTGCGGAAAAGAGATGAGGTCGGGGCTCGCGCCCACGACGTAAAAGACGGATCGATCCTGCGACCAAAATCATAGCAAGGAGAACCGTATGATCGACATCAATAAAATTGAAACCTTCCTGCGGGCGGCGGAAACGCTGAACTTCTCTGAAACTGCCAAGCAGCTCCACAAGAGCCAGCCGGCGGTCAGCCACCATATCAAGACGCTGGAACAGGAGATGGGCGCGGTGTTGTTCACCCGCACCAATACGGGATTGCATTTGACCGAGGCTGGGCGGGTCCTGCTGCCCTGGGCGCGCCGTCTGCTGCATGACATGAACAACGTCCAGGAGATGATGTCTTCGCTCAATAATGACGTCGTGGGCGACCTGCAGATCGCCTGCAGCACCACCGCCGGCAAGTATGTACTGCCACAGCTGGCAGCCAGGTTCCGGCAGCGCTACCCGGGCATCCAGGTGCGCATCCCTGCCTGTGCCTCCGAGCAGGTGACCATCAACCTGCTGGAAGGCAAGGCGCAGCTCGGCGTCATCAGCCGGGAGATCGACGAACACGACATGGAGGCACAGGAGTTCTTCCATGACCGCATCTCGCTGATCGTTCCGGGTGACCACCGCTGGGCGATGCGTGCCTCGATCGAACCATCCGAACTATTGGAAGAGCCCATCCTCATGCGCGAGCCAACCTCCGGGACCCGCCGGGTGGTGCTCGAAGAACTGGCAAAGCACGATATCAGCCTGGATGATCTCAACATCTTCATGGAGTTGGGTAATGCCGAGGCGATCGTTCGCACTGTCGCCTCTGGCTACGGGGTCGGCTTCGTCTCTGCCCTGGCGGCTGCCTGCCCGCTTGAACGCGGCAACGTGGTCGATATTCCGGTCGAAGGCCTGGCGCTGGAACGAACCATATACATGGTGCGCAAGCGGCTGGGTGAATCCAGCCGCACACGCGATGCTTTCTGGAGTTTTGTGCACGCCCCGGAGAACGCAGACCTGCTGCAGCTGCCCGAAGTGAACGCGCCCCGGGATAAAGAATAACGGCTTCACCGGTAAATAGAACGGGCTTCCACGCAGTGGAAGCCCGTTCGTGTTGTCCGTGAGGCTCTTAGAACACGTAGGTCTGGCAGGCGCCTTCGACATCCATCAGGTAGGGCGGAGCCTTCTTGATCTTGATGCGCGGGTCGCGCAGGTCCTCGGGCTTGATATCCTTGGCTTCAAGCGCCAGTTCGCAGAAGACGATCTCGCCGCCGAGTTCGAGGATGTCATTGAAGAGCTTGATCGGGTTGGGCAATCCCTTGGGCGTGCCAAGTTTCTCAAGCTCGCCCTTGACCATCCAGCGTGCTCCTGCCGGGCAGATGAAGATGTGCACTTCATAGTCC